>JBKOVX010000170.1:0-8019 GCA_046724115.1 Gemmatimonadota bacterium
GCCCGACTTTGGTCGGGTTGTCACGGTTAACGAAAAACGCAGCGGGATGGATTATCTGTTCGGTCGAAACCGGCATGTCTTTGTAGATGATTGTGCCGGGTTTTCGTTCCTTGAAATTCCGATAGAACTCGGCGCCGCTCAGATAGGGAAAGATCAGCGTCTCCTGAATCACCTTCGGCGCCGCCGCGAAGATCGGCATCGAGCCCTGATTTTCGCGGATCATCTCCCGGATGCGATCCCAGCCGCCCGGAAGATTGATAGCAATGTTGGACCCGCCGAGCATGATCGAGATCTGCTCGTAGACAGCCTGTCCCTCGAAGACCGATTGCGCCGCCGACAAGCGATCGTTGTCGTCGCGGATCTTCTGGACGGAGTCGAGGCTTATGTACTGGTCCTGTAGCGCGTGGACCAGCTCGTGGGTGATGGTGATCGCCGCCATGTCCTTTGGCGCGCCGTCGACCACGTAGAGGACCTTGGTGTGCGGATCGTAGAAGCCCACGATCTGCTCCTCGAGCAAGCTCGTAAGAAACGGCTGCAGCTTGAGGGTGTCGGGGATCATGCCGAGGCGTTTGTACGCCGCCTCTTGTCCGGCGATGTCGTGCATCGCCAGCGAATCAGTGAATTGCTTGGTGACGAACTCGCGGACCTGCTCCTTCGATCGCGTCTCGACTTTCGGAGGAGTCTTGAACGGGAGGCCTATCGCCTTTTCGATCATCGGTACGGCCTGCGTCACTTCCGCGGCGTAGGGCCCCTCGTACTTCGGCTTCTGGCTCTCGCACGCTGACACGAGTGTCAGCGTCGCACCGCCGGATAGAACGAGGGCGCGCCTGATTTGGCGAATCATTTGGAGATGTAGAATGGAATTATCGATTTGGCTCAGAGACCGGAGATACGCAGGTACCAGCCGATGATGGCGTCCCCGAAAAGCAATGCGATCAGCCCCGCCGGCGCAAGAAAGACGCCGAACGGGAGTTCTCTCTTGCGCCACCCTCCTGAATCTTCGAGCGCCAATTCCGTCTGACCTTTGTCGTCGGCGAGACCGCGCGCCGAGAGTGGATACACGATGCCGAGCAAAACGATCGGGGCAATCGCGGCGGCGATGAAGATCGTGAGGAGGGCACGCGGCGGCCCGAGCGCGGCACCGACGACCGCCATCAGAGTGACGTCGCCGAAACCCATCGCCGGGCGCTTTAGCCAGACTTCGCCGAGCCATCCCGCGATCGAGATGGCGCCGGCGCCCACGCACATGCCGAGGACCGCGTCCCACGGGCGCGCGAACGGCTCGGCTTCGCCGAAGTAGAGCGCGATGAACGATGTCAGCAGCACGAACAAAAGACCGAACACCGTAAAGCCATCGGGAATGAGGAAGTATTTGGCATCGGTGATCGAGATTCCGAGCAGCACCGTGGCAAACACTGCGACGCGGAAAGCCGTGATGGTCATTCCGAATTGAAGCCAGGCGGCGAGCCAGAGCAAAGCAACCAGCAGCTCGACGATCGGGTACTGGATCGAAATGCTCTCGTGGCAGTTGCTGCAGCGTCCGCGGAGGAAGATCCAGCTAAGGATCGGAATGTTCTCGCTCGCCTTGATCTGGTGCCCGCAATTCGGACATCTCGAGCGGGGCTTGATCACCGACAGTCCTTCCGGCCAGCGACCGATGCATACATTGAGAAAGGACCCGATCGCGGCCCCGACGACGAACACGTAGAAACCTTCGAGAAGTTCGATCATTACCTTAGCTCGTAAAGAATTATTCCCGTGGCGACCGCGACGTTGAGGGACTCCACGCTGCCGGAAATCGGGAGTGACACGGTCCGCGCCGCCTTGCCCCGGATCTCCGCGGAAACTCCAGCTCCTTCGTTGCCGACTGCTATTGCCAGACGCGCTGGCACCCCGGCGCGGTCCAGCGGCGCGCCATCAGCAGCCGTTGCCCATAGACGCACATCATTGCGCTCGAGATACGAGATCACGTCGCCGACAGTGGCGTGAAATGCCGGATGCTGGAACTGCGCGCCCATCGAGCTGCGAATTACCTTGGGGTTCCAGAGATCCACTGTGCCCGGCAGCGCGATCGTCGCCGTCGCGCCGAGTGCTGCCGCCGTTCGCAGGATGGTGCCCGCGTTTCCGGGATCCTGAACGCCGTCGAGCAGAACAATGCGGCACACTGCGCCGAGTTTCAGTGTATCAAGGGAGCGCGCCGGAACTTCTCCGATCGCGATGACTCCTTGTGGCGACTCTGTCTCCGCGGCGGATCGAAAATCCTTTTCGGAAACCTCCGCCACCTCGACCCCGGACTGGTCGAGCGCTGCCCGCAGAGCTTGACCACGGGGAGCCGACGCGAGTTGAGGAGCGACGAGCGCGCCGCGAACTTTCAGGCCGGAGCCGAGAAGCTCCTCAACCGATCGAACACCTTCGACGAGGAAAAGAGAATGCTTTTCTCTCGCCTTTCTGCGCCCGAGATCACGGGCAAGTGTAAGCAGTCTCACGCAGCTACGACGAGTGGCTCAGCTGGAATAGGAATTGCCGCGCGTCTCAATGGAAGAACCCTCTCTGGAGTACGAATGAAGCGAACGATAATTGGCATTTTGATTACCTGCTCGCTCGTTGGGTGCGGCATTTCTCAACAGCAGGAAGTCCAGATGGGACAGGAATATGCGCAACAGATCAACGCGCAACTACCAATCGTCCAGGATCCGGAGGTCAATCGATACATCAACGTTCTCGGCGACTCGATCGCCCACCTGACATCGAGGAGCGATCTGGAATGGCACTTCTTCGTCGTCGACGCCCAGGAAGTGAACGCGTTCGCGGTTCCGGGCGGGTACGTCTACGTGAATCGCGGTCTCATTCAGCGCGCTGATCAGATGGACGAATTGGCGGGTGTTCTGGGTCACGAGATCGGGCACGTCGTACGCCGCCACACCGTGAAGCAGATGGAGAAGGCCCAGGGCGCCAATATCGGTGTCACTCTCGCCTGCGTTCTGACAAGCATCTGCAACAGCCAGGTCGCTGGCGCGGCGATCAATGTTGCCGGCGGCGCGGTGTTCGCTCGCTTCAGCAGACAGGACGAAGCAGAGGCCGATGCGGAAGGATTCAAGAACGTCGTCCGCGCTGGAATCAGCCCGGTTGGAATGGTGACGATGTTCCGCAAGCTCCTGGACGAGCGAAGAAGTCGACCGGGTGCCGTCGAATCGTGGTTCCTCACCCACCCGTTGGAAGAGGACCGCATCGTCGCGGTTCAATCGCAGATCAATCAGTTGAGCCCGCAGCAGCTGGCGAGCCTGGGAACAGACACGCGAAACTTCCACGCCTTCAAGGCGCGCATTCAGTCGCTGCCGCCATCACCGCCGCCCCGTCAGGTGCAATAGCGGGAGGCGAGAAGCGGGAGACGGGAGGCGTCTAAATCGATGCGGCGCGGGCAACCGCGGCGCATCTTTGTTTCATGCGCATCGCGCTTACCATCGCCGGCTCCGATTCAGGCGGCGGAGCCGGCATCCAGGCCGACATCAAGACTTTCCAGCGCTTCGGCGTATTTGGGACGTCGGCGATCACCGCCATCACCGCGCAAAACACTCGCGGTGTGAGCAAGTGGGAAGCAGTGTCACCGGAGATGGTGCGCGCCCAAATCGATTCCGTCGCCGAAGACCTGCTGCCGGGCGCGATTAAAACCGGAATGTTGGGGAACGCGTCGGTCGCTTCGAGCGTTGCCGAGGCGATCAAGCAGCACGGCTTCCGGAACTTCGTCCTCGACCCAGTGATGGTCGCGACGTCAGGTGATCCGCTCCTCGAGCGAGACGCCATCGACGTAATCAAAACCAGGCTCGTGCCGCAGGCTTCCCTGATCACGCCCAATGTACACGAGGCCGCGATTCTGATCGGGGAGAAAATCGACGACGAGGACGACATGGCGCGGGCCGCCGAGATGATCGTCCACGATCTCGGCGCCCAGGCGGTGCTTATCAAGGGCGGTCATCTGCAGTCCGGCGACCGCGTGGTGGACATACTATATGATGGTGATGCGCGTGCGTTTCGCGGCAAGCGAATCGACACCACCAACACGCACGGAACCGGCTGCACGTTGTCAGCAGCCATCACTGCGCAGCTGGCGAAGGGCGAGTCGCTGCATGCAGCCGTGCGACGCGCGATCGACTACGTCCACAACGCCATCGCCACCGCGCCCGGATTAGGCTCCGGGCACGGTCCGCTGAATCATCTCGCTGGCGATAGCTGAGGAGTGGCGGTTCGCTCGACGAATTCTGCCACCAATGCTTCGAACGTCCCACGCACACGCTCAGTCGTTTCGAGAACTTCGGCGTGGCTTAGCGCCGCACCCGTGACTCCGGCTGCCGCGTTGGTGATGCAGCTTATGCCGGCCACGCGCATTCTGAGCGCGCGGGCAACAGTCACTTCGGGTACCGTAGACATTCCGACCGCATCGGCACCCAGAATGCGCAGCATCTTCACTTCGGCCGGCGTCTCGTAGGAAGGGCCGAGCACTCCCGCATAGACGCCTTCGCGCAGCGTGATCCCGAGTTTCTCCGCCGTCGTGCGCAGAATACGCCGCAATCCTGGATCGTAGGCGTCGGTCATGTCCGTGAAGCGCGTGTCGGTTTCCTGCAGATCACCTACCAGCGGGTTGGTGCCCATCAGGTTGATGTGATCCGAGATCATCATCAGGTCGCCGACGGCGAGCTTCGGCGAGATACCACCCGCCGCATTCGACACGAAAAAGTCGCGGGCGCCCAGCGCGCGCATTACCCGCACGGGGAACGCAGCGAGGGAAGCGGGATGGCCCTCGTAGACGTGGAATCTTCCGCTGAGCGCAACGACCTCGCGTCCACCAAGCGTCCCGACAATGACCGCGCCTTCGTGACCAACCACTGTTGCTTCCGGAAAGCCGGGGATGTCCACGAAGGGGATTCGGACGGCGTCGCCGATTCTCCTGGAGAGCCCGCCAAGTCCGGAGCCGAGAATGATGCCGATCGTGGGATTCACGTCGGCGCGACTGCGTATCGCTGCTGCTGCTCTCGAGGCTGCCTCTGCTGAGTATTCCATTACTCTTCCGGCCCGATCAGCTCATCGATCTTGTCGGATACTTCTTCGATGAGCATTAGCCGGTCCTCCCATGGTAGAAATGCGCTCTCAAACCCATTCAGCGCAATCCCTGCCAGCTCTTCGACGGTGAAACCGAGCTTTTCGGCGGCGTGGACATACTCATCAGTCAGTGTGGTCGCGCTCATCAGGCGGTTGTCCGTGTTGAGCGTGACATTGAGGCCGCGGTCGAAGTACTCGCGCAACGGATGCGTTTCGTAGGAATCGGCGACACGCGTCTGCACGTTACTGGTTAGACACACCTCGAGCGCGATGCGCCTGTCGTTGACGTAGTCGGTCAACTCGGGATCCTCGATCAGCCGCGTCCCGTGACCAATTCTGTTCGCGCCGCAGACGTGCACGGCCTGACGAATCGATTCCGGCCCATCGCCCTCGCCGGCGTGAACGGTCACGGCGAGGTTGTGCTCGCGCGCATAGCGAAAAGCCTCGGCGTGTCGCGACGCCGGATTGCCCTTCTCTCCACCGGCCAGATCGAACGCCACCACGCCGTCGTCCTTGAATTCGACTGCCAGCCTCGCCAGCTCCAGCGAATTCTCGGGCGGAAACTGCCGCAGAGCGGCGATGATGAGGCGAGCGGTGATACCAAAATCCTTCTCGGCCCGTCGCAAGCCGCGCAGCGGCGCTTCCACCGCCTGCACCAGCGTCAGACCCTGGACTACGTTCAGAATCGGCGCGTTGCGGACTTCTATGTAGCGGACTCCGTCCTCGGCCGCGTCCTCCGCCAGCTCGTAGGCTACGCGCTCGAGCGCTTCCTCACTTTGGAGCACGGAGATCGTGACGTCGAACCGCCGCAGATAATCCTCGAGGTTCTGCGCGTCATCGACTCTCATGAAATGCCTGAGCTCCTCCGGCGTCTGTCTCGGCAGCTGGACGCGATGCTCGCGCGCCAGCTCGAACAGCGTCTCCGGCCGCACTGAGCCGTCCAGATGGCAATGCAGCTCCGCCTTGGGCAGCTGGCGGAGCTTGTTGGAAAAGATCGAGAGCGGCATTACAGCGGGTTGAAGTCCGGGTCTTCGGCGGCGGACTGCCGAGCGCGAACGATGCGAAAAATCGCGCCGTTGTGCACGGGTGTCGTGTTGTCGGTGACGATGCCGCGGCTGTCGGTGATCAGCCGATCGCCGTTGCGAACGGCGCGGCCCTGTTCGGCGTCCCAGGCTTCGACAGCGTCCAGTGCGGTCGCCGCGGCGTCGACGTCGATCGGCTTGGCGTTTATGTAAACGCGTACGGTCTCACTCACGACGAAACTGGCGAGATGCGCACCTCAGTGGGCGCGGTGATCGGCGTCGGCAATGTCTTCAGATAGTCAATCAGTGCATCGAGGTCGACGATGTTGAGTGGTCGTGAAACCGTGGCGCGCTTACCGGCGTCGTACCCTTCACCGCCGGTGGCGAGAAAGTCGTTGACGACGACGTTGTAGGTTGTGGCGTCCGAGAGCTGGCTTCCGTCGGCCATGGTCGCCGACACGAGGCGCGATCCCTTCGGTTTCGACGGATCGAACTTGATCGTGAGTCCGCTGACGTGATCGTCGACCGATGATTTGCCCAGCATTACCTCGAGCAGACCGCGCAGCTGAGCGCCGGTCATGGTCAAGGAATAGAGTGTGTTGCCGAACGGCTGGATCTCGAACAGCGATCCGTAATTCGCCTCTCCAGCGCGCAGATCGGTGCGAATGCCGCCGTTGTTCATGATCGCGACGTCGCCCTTGCCGGCCCACCGCTGCGCGTCGGCGATGAGATTACCGAGCGGATATTGATGTCCGTCACGGGAGAGCGTGACCGGGATCGTCGCAACGTGGCGATTGACAACAGGAGCAACCAGGGCAACAGCACGTTGCACGATCGAGTCGATCGCGGCGACCGGCTTGATCGTGTCGACGGCCAGCTCGCGGACTTCGTGTCGAATGGGAACGTGGATCGTGGTGTCCAGCGCGATGTCAAGAACATCGATGGCGCGTCCACTCGACCGCGCCTGAACGACCGGGATGCCGTTGATCTCGGTATTGATAAAGGTGTGACTGTGTCCGCTGACGATCGCATCGATTTTCGTCGTCAGCTTGCGCGCGAAATCGATGATCTCGCCGCTGCAACTGGTCGTTCCTGACTGCTGGCAATTGGCGCCGGCGTGCGCGATCACCACGACGAAGTTGGCGCCACGTTTTCTCAAAGCGGGGGCGATGCTGTCGACGATCGGCGCTGGATCATCGAAGCGGAGGCCGACGACGTTCCCCGCACGTGTGGTCGTGGGCGTCGAGACAGTCGAGATGCCGATGATCCCGATTTTGGTGCGGCCGCGATCGACAATCGTGTCGTTGCGAATCCACTCGACGTCACGGCCATCGGTGTATCGCACGTTGGCACCGAGAATGGCGTACTGCGCCCGGCGCATCCTCGCCCTTAGCGAATCCGTTCCCCAGTCGAACTCATGGTTGCCGAGCGCCGCCGCGGCGTAGCCGACACTGTTATAGTAGTCGACCACTGGACGACCGAAGCTGAGATTCGACGCTGGCGTGCCCTGGAACATGTCGCCGCCATCGAGTATCAGTGCCTCGCAGCGCGGAACGCATTCACTCTTTGCGCGCTCGATCGCCGCGGCGACGTAAGCTGCTCCCCCGCGCGTGACGCCGTTGAAATCCGGCCGCGGCTCGAGTGCACCGTGAAAGTCGTTGGTGCCGATTATCCGGAGGAAACGAGTTCCGGTTGGGAAAGCGGGACGCGAGGTCGTGACCGTGGATGGAACGGCGGGGCTCACCGGCGGCACTCCGCCTGGCCTTTGTGCCGGCGCGCAGCTCCATAGCGCGACGACGGCGGCAACTAACGGGAAACTCCAGGTTCTCATCCGGATTCAGCCTTCTCAGATCAGCGGTTACACCAAAGGTAGTGGCTCAGCATCGACTGGAAGAGTGAGGAG
>JBKOVX010000398.1:0-1943 GCA_046724115.1 Gemmatimonadota bacterium
GCGTCTACGCAATCGAATGTCGTCCACAATCTCATCCAGCGGACCACCCATCGTCGAGGTGGCCGAGCTTACGCGCGCCTTCGGTTCGCGACGCGCCCTCGCCGGCGTCACTTTCTCCCTCGCGCCGGGAGAATGTCTCGCTCTCTTTGGGCCGAATGGGGCGGGGAAAACCACGCTCCTTCGAGTTCTCGCCGGTTTGCTCAGGCCGACCTCGGGCACCGCCAGAATATCAGGAGTCAAGTTGCCGGGCGGAGCGCTGGCACGATCACGCGTCGGATTGATCTCGCATCACACGATGCTTTATGAAGCGCTGTCGCCGCGCGAAAACGTCACCTTTGCTGCGCGGCTTTATGGCGTTCGCGATGCGCGTGCCCGCGTCGAGGACTCGCTCCGCCGAATGTCGATGCTGGACAGATCCGACGCGCCTGTTCGCTCTCTGAGCAGGGGAATGCAGCAACGGGTGTCGATCGCGAGAGCAATGGTCCACTCTCCGCAGGTGGTTCTAGCCGACGAGCCTTACAGCGGGCTGGATGAAAGCGGAGCTCGATCTTTCACGGCGCTGCTGGGTGAGCTGCGTTCAGCAGGAACAGCAATCATCATCGTCACGCACAATCTGGCGGAAGGGCTTTCGCTGGCGACGTACGCCGCGGTGATGCAGCGTGGAAAGTTCGTGCGCTACGATGCCAGGGACGGAATCGATCCCGGCTCCTACGCCGCGACGTATCGCGAGGCGGTCGCTTCGAGTGGCTGACACGCTGTCTGCCGCCTGGCTCATCGCGCGCAAAGATCTGGCGATCGAGTTCCGAACGCGAAGCGCGTTTCTCTCCGCCCTCGTATTCGCGCTTCTCGGGCTCGTCATCTTCTACTACTCCTGGGATCCGACCGCCGTCGCGGTGACGGATCTCGCTCCGGGAGTTCTCTGGATCGTCTTCACTTTTTCCGGACTGCTCGGACTGCACCGCTCCTTCGGTGTCGAGGGCGCCGATCACGCCATCGATGGCCTCCTCGCGTCGCCTGTGAGCCGAGAGGCCATATTCCTCGGCAAAGCGATCGCGAACCTGATTTTCGTCGTCGCCGTTCAGTTGGTCGCCATTCCAGCGCTCATGCTGTTCTACAATCTCCCGGTCGGTGACATCGCAGGGCCGCTGATCGCGATCGCGCTCTTGGCCGCGATCGGTCTCGTAGCGGTCGGGACGTTGTTCAGCGCGATGGCCGTCAACACTCGGCTCGCCGAATTGCTGTTGCCGATGCTGGCGCTTCCGTTCTTTGTTCCGATCGTGATTGCGGCGTCGCAGGCGACCGCAAAACTGTTAAGCGGTCGTCCCATTAATGAGGCGACAGCCTGGCTGAAGCTTCTGCTCGCCTTCGATTTAGTGTTCGTCGCTGCCTGCATGCTCACCTATCCATTCACGATCGAAGACTAGCCGCCTGAGGGGCGACCGGCGCTCTGTCGCTCCGTACGACATCTGTTCCTGCCGAAAAGGCTTGTGTAGGGCTATTTCTTATCACGGGTAGAGCGTGGAACCGAACCGTGTAAGGCGTTGTGCGGGAATTGGTTAAGTCCGCATCAATCGCCTCCACAGACCTGGTGCCAAATCGCGGTATTCTGTCGGAATCCTTTCAAAAAACCGTGACGCCCGAGGCTGAGTCTCGTCTCTATGGTAGTAATCCCTAAGTAATAACCACTAGGCCCGGGTTTAGAGGAATCAGCCCGGGCCATTTACTACCCGAGCCATTATGTACCCGCTGCCGAAACGCACGACAAGCCTTAGCGTGGGGTCCCGGATCCAAACGGTGATTGCCATCGCTTGTTTTGTCGCGATCGCTGCCTGCGGGGAACCGACGGGGCCAAGGACAATCTGCTGCACACCCACGCCAGAGCAGCCAGAGCAAGTGGTCAATGCTCTGGCCGTACTCGCGCCCGAACTCCACGACGCCGCCGA
>JBKOVX010000199.1:0-3735 GCA_046724115.1 Gemmatimonadota bacterium
CCTCGAAGAACGTTTCCAGATCCAGAACATGGCGCCGCTGGGCGCATATGAAAAGAGAAAACTGTTGACTTCGAGGACGCTATACGAAGGTCTACCTGACCGTCAGGCGGGAGGCGCAGAGGCTTCGCCCGACCTCGCCGCCGTAGTACGTCGGGTTGCCGTCGCAGCCGGACGCTCCTCGCGCGCGAAGGCGAGCAGATCAGAATTCAGCTGGTCCCGATTGGTAGCAAAGAGGCCGTGAGGGGCACCCTTGTACACTTTGAGCGTCGCCCCCTTGATCATCTTGGATGATTTCGCGCCGCCGATGTTGAACGGTACGATCTGGTCGTCATCGCCGTGGATGACGAGCGTCGGCACATCGATCTTGGGCAGATCTTGCCTGAAATCCGTCTCCGAGAATGCTTTGATGCAATCGTAGGCTGCCGGCATCCCCGCCTGCATGCTCATCAACCAGAACGCTTCGCGCACGCCTTCGGAAACCTTGGAGGCTGGCCTGTTCGCACCGAAGAACTGGAAACTCAGATCTTTCCAGAACTGAGATCTGTCCGCCAGGACTCCAGCGCGAATCTTGTCGAACTCTCCAATCGGTACGCCGTCCGGGTTATCCGCGGTCTTCAGCATGAACGGCGGGATGGCGCCGATCAGCACGGCCTTTGCGACTCGCTTGGTGCCATGTCGGGCGAGATAGCGAACTACTTCACCGCCGCCGGTGGAGTGTCCGACGTGAATTGCGTTCTTCAGGTCGAGTGCCTTGGTGAGCGCCGCAAGATCATCCGCGTAGGTGTCGATGTCATTGCCGTCGCGTGTCTGCGTCGAGCGCCCGTGTCCCCGCCGATCGTGCGCAATGGTGCGATACCCGTTAGAGGACAGGAAGAACATCTGGTCGTCCCACGCATCGGCGTTGAGCGGCCAACCGTGACTGAACACGACTGGTTGACCCTTGCCCCAATCCTTGTAAAAGATCTGGGCTCCGTCCTTGGTGGTGATGAATGGCATATGGCCTCCTTACGGCCTGAGTTGTCGGGGAGGATTGGAGTGCGTTTCCCGCTCTGCGTGAAATGGTCGCAGTGACGTCGAAATACGCATCTTTCCATATACGCGGGCACTTCTTCGCGCGCCACCGCGCCAAGGAATAGTTAGCGCAGCCGTTACATGCAGCTCAGCCGCTGCGGATTTACTCCTGCAGCGCGCGATGTACGAATGAAATCGCAATCGAGCCTTCTCCGACCGCGGACGCGACGCGCTTGACGTTGCCCGCCCGCACGTCGCCCACAGCGAAAACTCCGGGACGGCTCGTCTCGAGAAGGTAAGGTGGTCGTGGACGCGGCCACTTCGCCGCGGCGAGGTCTTCGCGCGATAGATCCGTGCCCGTTTTTACAAACCCCTGATCGTCCAGAATCACGCAGCCGCTCAGCCATTTCGTACTTGGCGCGGCACCCGTCATCACGAACACATGCTGAATGTCGTGCGTTTCCGTTTGTCCCTGATCCTTCCGCCACGTAACGCGCTGGAGGTGGAAATCGCCGTCCACCTCGGTGATCTCCGTGCACGTACGCAGCTCGATTGCCGGACTCTCTTCGATGCGCCGGATCAGGTAGCGTGACATCGTCTCCGCCAATCCTCTGGATCTGATCAGCATGTAAACTTTTCTCGCCGTCTGCGCCAGGAAAACCGCCGCCTGACCGGCGGAGTTGCCGCCACCAACGACGATTACTTCCTCGCCTGCACAAAGCTGTGATTCGATGAACGTCGCGCCGTAATAAACGCCGGCGCCCTCGAACTGTGGGATGTTTTTCAGCGGAAGCCTGCGATACTCCGCGCCCGTGGCGATCACAACCGTTCGCGCTCGTATCTCTTCACCGCTGTCGATCTGAATCTTGTAAGCCTTGGGAGCGCAATCGAGATGAGTCGCCGTCTCGGCGATGGCGACGTCGGCGCGGAACTTCTGCGCCTGAGTGTAGGCGAGGCCCGTCAGCGCCTGACCGCTGATCCCCGACGGGAACCCGAGGTAATTCTCGATCCGCGAGCTGGAGCCGGCTTGCCCACCCGGAGAAGTCGATTCGATCACGAGCACATCCAGGCCTTCCGACGCAGCGTATACCGCCGCTGCCAGTCCCGCCGGACCCGCGCCAACGACGACGACATCGCGCAAATGTGTCTGATCGATCGCCTCATTGAAGCCGAGACAGTCGGCGATCTGTCGATTGGTCGGATTTCGGAGAACGGCGCTGCCGCGACAGATTAGAACCGGCAGGTCGTCAGCGCTGAATTGGAACCGATCAAGCAGATCCTGAATGCCCGAATCACGATCAGGGTCGACCGTTGTGTAGGGATGTGCGTTGCGGGTGAGAAACTCCTTGATCCGCAGCGTGTCCGAGCAGTGACTCGAGCCAACGAGGACAACATCCCCGAACCCACCGCTGAGCAATCCAACGCGGCGGAGAACGAAAGCGCGAACGAAGATCTCACTCAGCTCGGCGTCGGTTTGCACCAGGCTCAGAAGCTTTTCGCGGTCGACTTCGATGAACTCGCCAGCCTCACGAACGCGGAGCGTCACCAGCGACGGCCGCCCTGAAAGCATCGAAACCTCGCCCGTAAACTGGCCGGCAGTAATCGTCCGAAACGTCGTCTCACCGTTCTCCATAGGCTGGAGACCGTCGAGCGATCCTGAGCGCACCACATAAAAGTGGGTGATTGGGGTTCCGACCTTGACCAGCACTTCTCCCGCCTCGACCCTGCGCATGTGACCGTGCGCGGCGATGCGCTGCATCTGCTCTGGGGTCAGGGTCGGGAAAACCTGATCTTCCCCCGACGTTGCTCCTGTTATAAGCGGTGCAATCGATGTCGTCATCGTGGTTCCCGGATGTCGTGCAGCATTAAGAGATATACGTTTGTGCGGCGCTGCTCGAAAACGCCCCACCCTCATTAGCATAAGAAACCCGTCAAGGGCTATTATGCACGCGTAATGGGATCGAGCAAGCAGCGGTGGACCCTGGTCGCGACGATCGTCGCATCAGCGATGACGTTCATCGACATGACCGTCGTCAACGTCGCCCTCCCCGCACTCCAGAAAGAGCTCGGGGCGACGATTACCGACGTCCAATGGGTCGTCGAAGCGTACGCGCTCTTCCTCGGCGCGCTCATTCTCGTCGGCGGATCGCTGGGCGACCAGTTCGGGCGGAAGCGAATCTTCCTGCTCGGAGTGCTTTGGTTTACAGCCGCGTCGATTTGGTGCGGAGCGGCGACGAGTCCCCGCTTCCTGATAATCGGCCGCGCCCTGCAAGGAATCGGTGCCGCGTTTCTGGTGCCCGGCAGTCTGGCGATCATCAGTGCGGCGTTTGACGGCGCCGAGCGGGGACGCGCGATCGGCACGTGGTCGGGGTTCAGCGCGATCACAACCGCCATCGGGCCGGTTATCGGTGGCTGGTTGATCGAGAATGTAAGTTGGCGCTCGGCGTTTTTCATAAATGTGCCGTTGGCGGTGGTGGTGGTGCTGATCTCGATGCGCTACATGGACGAGAGTCGCGATCCGTCGAGAACGCGGCATGTCGACTGGATGGGCGCGCTGCTGGCGGTCGTCGGACTCGGCGGCATCGTGCTTGGTTTGCTCGAGTGGCCCCCGCTCGGCCCCGGTCATCCCCTCGTCGTCAGCTCTCTCATCATCGGTGCCGTGGCTTTGGTGCTGCTCATAGTCGCAGAGGGAAGGGAGAAGAGCCCGATGATGCCGCTGAGTCT
>JBKOVX010000436.1:0-2044 GCA_046724115.1 Gemmatimonadota bacterium
CGGAGATCGCTGTGCGACAACTATATGGTATAGCGCGTCCGCCAGTCGCCTGGGATCGAGACTATTTGCGTGCTCGCGTCAGAGGGTACGATCCGGGGAGCTTGTCGCGTTTTGCCGCGACTGGCGAACCGGTCTGGGCTGGCGAGGGCAATTACGATCCGGAATCGGGAGCCATTCCACTCGCTCGCGTTCGATTCTTCGAGCGCGGCACGGGATCGATCTGGCTCGATGAAGAGATCGAACCAGTGCTGAGTGAGAACGCGCAGGCGGTGAGGTCGACGATTGAATCCGAGGGAGCGTCTTTCATCGGGGACATTCAGGCGATTACCGGACTCACCATGCTGGCGGTGCGCGAGGCGATTCGTGAGCTTGTGGCGTGGGGACTGGTGACGAATGACACGGTTGAAGCGCTGCGCGAAGTCGCGCGCTGGAAGCCATTGCTGCCGCGAACCGGAAACGATCCCACGAGTTGGCTGCCAGCGGATTACCAACCTTCGCCGAATCGGCGATTCACGCGCACCCGTCCCAGTGTGAGAAGATTGCCGCGCTGGCGGAGGCCGGATAAACCAGGCGCCGCTGTCAGTGGCTGGACGGGGCGGTGGTCGTTGGTACGGCGGCGCGGAACGATGGGTCCGGAACTCCCGGAAGAAGAGCGAGCGGAGCGAATCGCTCGGCAGTGGCTCGTGCGCTATGGCATTGTATCGCGTGACTGGTGGAGACGGGAGCGACCGCCAGTATCGTGGCGCGCGATCTATCGTGAGCTGAAGCGTCTGGAATTCCGCGGTGAAGTGCGGCGCGGCTATTTCGTGAAAGGACTGGGTGGCGCCCAGTTCGCGCTACCCGATGCCGTCGAATGGTTAAGAACTGTCGCGAGCGAAGATCAATCCTCGGCAGGCTTCATCGTGATGGCCGGCAGCGATCCGGCGAATGTCTACAACCTGCCACTGGATTTCGTTGAAAGAGATGGATTGAGCCGGCCGCGTGGGTCGGGGGCTTTGCTCGTCACCAAAGGTGGACGCGTGGCGATCGCGGTCGAAGCGAGAGGCAAGCGATACACCGTCGCGGACTGGCTGTCGCCCGACGAAATCGCGGCGGCCAAAAGAGCATTGGTGGAGCATCTGCGCGGCGAGCGGTCCGCGCGCTACGTGGTTTAGCTCCTAGCGGATGTCGGCGCGCCCCAGGGCGGCGCGCACGGCTTCGCGCATCGCAATCACTGCTTCCTCTCTAGCGGCCGGCGAATCCTCGCGGACGTGCAGTTCGATCCCGTCTGCGACGGCGAGCCGATGCCAGCGGAGCGACATGTCGTCATCGTGGGCGACCGCTTCATCGGCGTTGAAGGACAGCGCTGGCGCCAGTGATGTCGCGATCTTGCGCTCGAGGGCATCACCGGTGACGTCGCGCAGCTCGTTGCGTATCGTCTCGAGACTCTGCCCCTCGCGCTGGCGGATCTTGATCGACAGCAACTGAAGGAGGTGCCTGTATCCGTAAGTGGCGCCGGTACCGGTTCCCTCCGGTCGGTCGAGCAGTCCAGTGGCGACATAGAAACGAACCGCACGCGCGCTAGGTGCCGCTCGTGCGGATGCGTTGGTGGGTCTGACTCCGGCTGCGTCTACGAGAGCTGTTGCGTGTGCTGCAAGTCCGCGCGCGTTCCAGGGAGCGTGTCGAGCGTGGGCGCGGAGGAGAGCGACAGGCGATTCAGCCATGTGGATAGGATAACATTAAAGTCATCTGCTCGCTCATCGTGCGGCAGGTCACCAGCGGGCGACAAAACGGAGATCTCGAAGTCGCGTTTGATCTCGCGGAATCCACGGAACTCTTCGACGGGCGCCATCGAACCCTGCTCTCCCCAGACGAGAAGGGCCGGTTGACTTAGGCGGCGAAGCGCGTGTCTCACATCGATGTTCAGATTGCCGGAGAAGTACGCGGCCGGCGCGTGACGGGCCCCGCGCTGATGCGACGTGGTGTAGTAAATCTCGACCAGCTCGCGGGTAACGAGCGCGTCGTTCGAGTACGCGCTCCTGAGATAGCGGCGAAGCTGCGGACG
>JBKOVX010000353.1:0-7253 GCA_046724115.1 Gemmatimonadota bacterium
CTACTACACGCCTGACAACGCTGTGCTCTCGATAGCAGGCGACTTCGATCCGTCCCAAGCCCGGTCGCTGATTAAAGAGTACTTCGGTCCCATTCCCAGTGGAAAGGGAAAGCCACCGTTGCCGCCAATGGATCTTCCGCCGGTTTTTGGAAGGCGGCTGCGAGAAGTCGTGTACGACAACGTCAGTCTACCACGGCTATTCCTGGCGCTGCGATCGCCCGTATTCGGAAGCGATGAGTACTACTCGGCGAGTGTTACTGCCGCCTTGCTGGGATTGAGAAAGGGCAGCCGACTGCAGCGTGCGCTGGTTCGAGAGCGCCAGATCGCCGCGGACGCGGGCGCCTTCACCTTTGACCTGGCGAAAGGATCCGACCTGCTCGTCATCGACGTTACCGCGAGACCGGAGATTCCGGTTGCTCAACTCGAGGAGGAGGTCGAGCGCGAGATAGACCTGCTCTATCGAGAGGGCGTGTCGAAAGAAGAAGTCGAGAGAGCAATCGCGCTGATCGAGACGGACCTCGTCGCATCACTCCAATCAGCCGGTGAGAGAGCTGACAGGCTGTCAATGTTCGCAACCTATTTCGGCCGCCCGCAACTCATAAACGAACAGGCCGGGCGGTATCGCGCGGTGACGGTGGAGAGCGTGAATGCGCTCGTCAGCGAGAGGTTTGGCGAGGATAATCGGGCAAGTCTCATCTATGTGCCGAGAGAAGGGGTCGAGTCAGAGAGCATGCTCGCCGCCGCAGCGGGCGCAACCTGATGGTTACTTCGCTCCGACCAAAGCCAGGCCCTGTCCGCAGTTATCATTTTCCGGACTTCGTCGATCAGAGGCTGCCAACCGGGATTCGGCTCGTAACAGTGCCGGTTGCGAAGCTGCCGGTAGTTACGGTGCTGGTGATCATTGATGCTGGATCGACCGATGATCCGCCGGGCAAGGAGGGTGTCGCCGCGTTAACGGCGGGATTGCTGCTCGAGGGTACTGCTCTTTTCAGTGGAGCGGAGCTGGCGGAGAGGTTCGAGCGCCTAGGGGCATCCGTCGAGTCCGGAGCGGACTGGGATAGTGCGTTTGCCAAGATAACCATGCTCTCTGGCCGGGCGGATGAAGCCACGACCCTTCTCGGTCAGGTTCTGAGCGAGGCTGCTTTCCCGGAGCGAGAGGTCGAACGGCTCAAGGCAGAGCGACTTGCGGAAATCCTGCAGCTCGAGACCGAGCCACGTGGATTAGCCGACGAGAAGTTTTCAGAATATCTGTATTCGCCGGAGTCGCGGTACTCGAAACCGGATGAGGGAAGCAGCGGCAGTGTAAGCGGCCTAACCCGGGATGACGTCGAGCAGTTTTATCGGGTGCGATATCGTGCCGCTTCTACGACAGTTATCGTGGCGGGCGATGTAACAGTCGATGCCGCGCGGGCATTAGTGACGAAGGCTTTCAGAGGCTGGGCAGCCGGCACGAGCGAGCGCGCACCGCTCATAGCAACTGCACGGACCAATCGCAGGAACCTTCACATAATAAACAAGGACGATGCGTCCCAGTCTGAGCTCCGCATCGGACATATCGGTCTGCCTCGGAAGAATCCGGATTTTTTCCCAACTCTAGTGATGAATGCCGTACTGGGCGGGCTATTCGGATCGAGAATCAACCTCAATCTTCGTGAGGCGCATGGCTACACCTATGGCGCATCCTCGTTCTACGACTGGCGCCGGGGACCTGGTCCGTTCGTCGTCTCCACCGCTGTGCAGAGTGAGGTGACGATGCCGGCATTACGTGAAATACTGACTGAGATCGAGCGAATCCGCAGCGCGAAAATAGCTGAAGACGAGCTATCTCTAGCTCGAGATTATCTCGACGGCGTTTTCCCGATCCGATACGAGACCACAGCGGCCATAGCATCCGCTCTCGCAACGTTGGTAATCTATGGATTGCCCGCCGACTACTACGACACATACCGAAACAACATTCGCGGGGTGACTGTCGACGACGTCCTTGAAGCTGCCAAGAGCCATCTTCATCCCGACCAGCTCCAAACGGTCGTCGTTGGCGACGCGAAAATCATTCGAGAGTCATTAGCCGAGCTCGATCTCGGAGATCTGCGGATTCACGAGACCTGAGCAAGTGGCGAAGACCCCAGTAGTGCCCGGCTGCGTGAAATCCACGCGCATTTATACCGGCAGGATTGTTTCGCTCGACGTCGATACGGTCAGATTCCCCGACGGCTCGGTTGGCGAGCTGGAGATGATCAGGCATCCGGGAGCGAGCGCTGTCGTGCCGTTTCTCAGCGATCCGCGTGGTGATGATCCCCAGGTTCTGATGATCAGGCAGTACAGGTATGCCGCGGACGGATACCTATATGAAATCCCTGCTGGAAGGCTCGACCCGGGCGAAGATCCTCGGGATTGCGCCATCCGGGAGCTCAAAGAAGAAACGGGCTGTACAGCTGAGCAGGTGGCTTACCTGCTAACGATGTACACGACCCCCGGGTTCACGGACGAAAAAATCCACATCTACATGGCAACCGGATTGGTTGCTGGTGAGACTAAACACGAAGCGGATGAATTCCTGGATCTTCACCCGATGCTGCTTTCCAGGGCATTGGAGATGATCGAAGCAGGCGAGATTCGGGACGGCAAAACCGCACTTGGTCTCTTGTTCGCCGCAGGGTTTCGCGCAGGTCGTTAACCCTTCGAGCCAAATTGGCGTCTAATCAATAGAAGACGCTGACATGTCATGTAAATAGGACAGACTTGGCAGAATATGGACAAGCTCAGGTCATGAGCTGGAGACCATAAGTCCTTTGAACACAAGCAGTTAACTGTTGTGGTACGTCGGGCATGGGGCCTGCGTTAGACGTATCCACAGAAAAGTTCCGTATAGATGTGAATGATTGAGAGGCTGTGAGAGTCTCTTATATAAGGAGAGTAGCATGGCTGACATCGTCCGTAAGCAAGTTGTATCGGTTGAGGGGCAGACCGTCAGGGAGCGCCTGCAGGCGATGGATGACTCAGCCGTCGTCACAGCATTCCTTGGTGGGGAGGAGCGCGCCTTCTCGGAGCTCGTTACCCGCTATCAGACCCGTCTCCTGAACTTCGTCTACCGGACTATCGGTGACAGGGAAAAAGCTGAGGACCTGGTGCAGGAAGTTTTCATCCGTGTCTATAGGCATCTGCATCGGTTTGATCGCTCGAAGAAGTTCTCGACCTGGGTCTACACGATTGCGTCGAACCTGGCGAAGAACGAGCTGAGAAATCGTTCGCGGAATCCCCTCGTCCTCTTTCAGACCGTTCAGAAGAACTTTCAGGATGAAGACCGTCCCCTCCAGTTCGAGGACACGACCTCGCGCCCGGATGACATGTACCGGAAGCGTCATCTGAGAGAGATCGTGGAGGAGAGCGTAGCGAAGCTTCCCGAGCATCACAGAAATGTCTTCATTTTGCGTGAGCTCGAAGGCAAGTCCTACGAGGAGATTGCGGAGATTACCGAGTGCAATCTCGGCACGGTCAAATCGAGGCTTAACAGGGCTCGAAACTCGTTCGCGGAAATTATTGCTCCATACGTAGATTAGGTTCGTCGGCTCGGGAACCGGCACCCCACAGGCGGGTACCTGTTTCCGAACCCTCAGCCTATCTCCATGGATTGTCGCGAGTTTTGTGATCAGCACCTTGCCTTTGTAGACGATACGCTTGCCGGTATCGAGCTGGTTCGCATGCAGCGGCATATCGCTGAGTGCGAGAGCTGTGCGAGACAGGACGCAAAGATCCGCCGGGCGCTTCTGCTCTTCAGAAACCTTCCTTCAATTGAGCCTTCAGCGGACTTCTCGCGACGGCTCGAATCGCGCCTCAAAGCCTGCCAGGCCGAGCAACTGGCGAGCACCCAACGCAACCTTCGATTTGGCGCATTCGCGGCTACTCTCGCGAGCTTAGTGATGATCGGTTACATCGCGGCGACGCTCTACAACCACGCGAATGTGTCCAATGATCTTGTAATGGCTCCTGTTGTGGCGACTACCCCGGAGCCCGAGTTCACGCCGATTACGAATTCGACGCCGGCAATCGTTGCTTCGACTCCCGCGGGACTTACCATTTGGCCAGCTGCGCTCTTCGCCGAGCAGGTACCAGTGCGATTTGCGCACTCCAAGCTCGAGCTCGCGAACTTCACGCCCTAGTTCGACAGCATCGGCAGCTCTAAACAGCGCCCATATATTTCTGAGGATGCCGGCATCCTCCCTCAAAACACTGCGTGATGCGATCAAGCGCCGCTCATTTGACGGCGCTTATTACATCGTCGGTGAGGACGAATACCAGAAGGACGATGCGATTCGGCAGCTTATAGAGGCCGCAGTCGATCCGGTGGCAAAAGACTTCAACCTCGATGTCAGACGATCCGCCGAGCTAGATGCGGAGACTCTTGGCGTGCTGCTCTCGACTCCGCCGATGATGGCTGATAGGCGAGTGATCGTGCTCCGCGAGGTAAACGGGCTGAAAAAGGACGCGCGGAAGGTGCTTGATGACTATCTCCAGAAGCCCGCCTCCGACCTCGTGCTCATCATGGCGGCAGCGAGTGGTTCCAAGATCGATACCGCACTCTCGTCGATGAGCACCGTGCTGCAGTTCGATCCATTGTCAGGCGACAGGATCCCGCGCTGGATAGCACATCATGCGGACACGATGCTTGGAGTGAGAATCAGTGAGTCAGCCATCGAGCTCTTGCAGGCCGCGGTTGGGAACGATCTCCATCAACTGGCCGGCGAGCTGGATAAGCTGGCGAGCTTCGTGGAAGGCAACGCACAGGAGATTGGTGAGGATGCGGTTGCTGCGGTGGTGGGTGTTCGCCGCGGCGAGACCTTGTCGGATCTCCTGGACGCCGTTGTCGATCGGAACGTAGCACGGGCGCTGGACCTGATACCTCACGTGCTCGCCCAACCGAAAACAACGGGCGTCTCAGTCGTCATGGCTTTGTCGACACAAATGCTCGCGATCTCATGGGGGCGCGCCAAACTCGATGAAGGTCTTCCGAGAGCACGCTTGTCCCAGGAGTACTTCAACCTGTTGAGGGAGACGGGGGCGTTTACCGGCAGGCCTTGGGGATCTGCTGCCGCCGTCTGGACTCGTGCGGCGGAACGCTGGAGTCGCGAGTCGCTCGATCGCGCGCTCGATTCCCTGCTCGAAGCAGATGTGGCGCTGAAGGAGAGCAGGGTCTCGTCCGAGGAACAACTGCTGGCTTCTCTGTTACTGAGCTTGTGCGCCGGAGACGTGAATACGGCGGCCGCATGAATGAATAGGAGAGTAGTGAGATGTTTAGATGGATGGTCGTGGTCGGTGTCCTGGTATGCTTTGGTGCGCCGACGATTAACGCACAGGTTCCTGCTCGACCGGCTGATCCGGTCTTTGTCAGAGCGCAGCAGCTTGTCAGCGACGGAAACGGAGCGGCGGGAAGAGCGCTGATCGATTCGGTAATTGCCGCAACACCGCCAATAGCTCCTTTGTATCCGCAAGCTCTTTTCTGGCGTGCGAGTCTGGCCGCGAGTGCGGCCGACGCCGAGAGTGATTACAAGCACATAGTCGTCGACTATCCACTTGCTCCACAGGCTGCCGACGCGCTGTTGCGACTGGCGCAGCTCGAGCTCGCGCGCGGGGATCGAGACGCTGCTCTCGCGCATCTACAGCGGATACCGCGCGACTACCCGCGCTCCAAATCACTGGCGCGCGCAAGCTATTGGACTGCTCGTGTTCTGTTCGAGAAGAACGATCTCCCCAACGCGTGTGCCGCCAACGCCAGCGCGCTCGGGCAAACGGACAGCACGGAAGTCGAGCTGCGGAACCAGATCCAGTATCAGGGGCAGCGGTGTCCTTCACCTGCTGTTGCGGCTAGCAGCGCGCTGGCGGTCAATAACACTCCGCCCTCGAACCCGACGCCACTGACGAGTCCGACAACGCCGACAAATGCCGCACCGGCGACCACTGCCACACCCCCGGCTACCCCCGCATCGCGTACCAATGAAAGGGTCACATTGCATGATAGCGTTGTCCAGACGGATAGGCCGAAGCCCCCAGCCGAAGCCAACGACGCGAAGCCAAGTATCGTAGATCCGACGAAGGCACCTAAGACAGCGGTAGAGAAATCTCCGACCAAACCAGCACCGGTTGTCGAAAAGACCGCAGCTAAGCTGGCTGTATCAGCGGCTGCATCCGCGACGACAAATGGATATTCTGTGCAGGTGGCAGCGTACACCAAGAAACCCGAGGCTGAAAGCCTCGTCTCGGCGCTCAAGAAGCGCGGCTACCAGGCGAGGGTCGACGGATCTGTCGCACCGTATCGCGTTAGAATCGGCCGCTACTCGACGGAAAAGGATGCCGAAGATGCGCTCAAACGGATCAGGGCAAAACACATGGAAGGATTCGTAGTGAGAGCACCAGCCAGGTGAATCGCGGCGCATCAACTCCTTTGATGCAGCAATACCGGGAGATCAAGTCGCGTCATCAGGACGCGATTCTGTTCTTCCGGATGGGTGATTTCTACGAAATGTTCTATGAGGATGCCGAGGTAGCGTCGAGGACGCTGGGCCTGACGCTGACATCCAGGAACAACGGTGGCGCCAGTGAAGTCCCTCTTGCCGGCGTTCCCGTGAAAGCTGCGGGCGAATACCTACGTCGCCTGATTCAGCAGGGTTTTCGTGTATCGATCTGCGAGCAAACCGAAGATCCGAAACTGGCGAAAGGCATTGTCCGACGAGAAGTGGTGGAGACGATCACACCCGGAGCAGCGTTCTCCGACGATCTCCTCGATGGCACCCGAAACAACTTCCTCTGCGCGCTAACCCAGGTTGGCGACTCGGTCGGCATAGCGGCTACGGATCTATCAACCGGTGAGCTGAAGCTCACAATGACGCATCTTCGCGATCTCGAATCCGTGTTGTCGCGGTTCACTCCTCGCGAAGTAATTCTTCCGCGCGGTCAGACACTGGCTCACCTGGTGAAGGGACCGGTTGGTGAAGAAGGACCGATGGTCACTGAGCGAGACGCCTGGGAATTCGAACCGGAGCTCGGACGCGAGGACCTGACGAGACATTTCGCCGTCAACTCGCTCGAATCGTTCGGGATCGAAGGCGCTGATGCAGCGCCTGTAGGTGCGGCAGGGGCACTTCTTCGCTACCTCAACGAATTGCAACCATCCGGGATGCCACACCTGGCGCGTCCGCGAATGGAACGACCCGGTGGAAACATGCCGCTCGACGAAATGACGCGGCGAAATCTCGAGC
>JBKOVX010000414.1:0-2325 GCA_046724115.1 Gemmatimonadota bacterium
GGATCCTTTTCCTTGAGCGCCTTTTCCTGGCGAGCCCAGTTGTTCAGCGAACGCGTGAGCGCCGTGCGGAACCCGACGAGGTGTGTGCCGCCCTCGATCGTGTTGATGTTGTTCACGAACGAGTAGACGTTCTCGTTGTAGCCGTCGTTGTACTGGAAGGACAGCTCGATGTCGACGCCCTCTCTCTCGGTATCGATGTAGACGATCTCCTGGTGCAGAACCTTCTTCTTGTCGTTGAGGAACTGCACCATCTCCTTCAGTCCGCCCTTGGCGTGGAAGAGTTCCGTCTTCTCCTGGCCTTCTCTCTCGTCCTTGAGCGTGATGCTCACGCCCTTGTTCAGGTACGACAGCTCGCGCAGCCTGTTGGCCACGGTGTCGTAATCGAACTTGAGCTCGGTGAAGATGGTGTGATCGGGCTTGAACCAGACGGTCGTGCCGCGCGCCTTGGCGTCGACTTTGTTGAGCACCTTGAGCTTCGTCACCGTGTGGCCGCGCTCGAAGTCCATGTAGTACTCCTTTCCACCGCGGCGCACCCACACTTTCAGCTGCTCGGCGAGCGCGTTCACGACGGACACGCCGACGCCGTGCAATCCGCCCGATACCTTGTAGGAGTTCTTGTCGAATTTGCCACCGGCGTGGAGCACGGTCATGGCGAGCTCGACGCCCGGCATCTTCTCAGTCGGATGGATGTCGACGGGGATCCCGCGCCCATCGTCCACTACCGTGACGGAATCGTCGGCGTGGATCGTCACGTCGATCTTCGTCGCGTGACCCGCCAACGCTTCGTCGATCGAGTTGTCGACTACTTCGTATACGAGGTGATGGAGACCTCTCGAGGACGTCGAACCGATATACATACCGGGACGTTTCCGTACTGCCTCGAGACCTTTTAAAACCTGTATCTGACCAGCGTCGTATTTCGACGTACTGATTTCTGCTGCCGTTTTCGCCATTACTCGCGGGAAGAATTCTGAAGCGGACGATTCAGACCGGCGATTACGAACTCCGCCATGAAGCGTCGCACGGCGGGTACTCGCACATTGAGATTTCGCGTCCGCTCAGCGCCGAGCCACGCAAAAAATTCAGCCTGTTCTCCAGTTCCAAATCTAACCCCGCAGGAGCCCCGAAGCAAGCTCAGCCGCATATCCTAAGCCATTGTATAACAAGGGCTTATCTCATCAGTTACTCACTCGCGGTCCCACATCCAGGCCTGCGCGATCGCGCGCCCTTTTACAAGCTTGTCGACGACAAGAATCAGCTGATTGTAATGATCGCTGTATTGAACCTCGATGTTCACTCCGGCGTCCGCCATCTTCCGCGCCAGCCTGCCGAGTTGACCGGGCTCGCCCTGGCGCAGACGCGTCGTGACGACCTCGCGTTCGGCCACTACACGTATCCCGGCAGCTTCGAGAGCCTGCCGCGCCGCGTCGCCATCCTCGAATAAAAAATGCGCGATTGACTTCTTGCCATCGCATGACCAGACACCGCCACCTTCGACGTTGACAGCCGCTTTGCCGAGCGCGTCTCCCATCTCGGCCAGCGCACCGGGGCGATTCTCCAAAACGATCTCGAGGTCCTTCATGTGGCCATCCCGTTAAGGGGTTATCTCATCAGCTGGAGCCGAATCTTGCGGACGCGTTGCCGACCCACCTTTGCGTTCAACGCCCGCAATATTTGTGGCTCCATCAGCGATAGCTCGGTCATCCACGCGTTTGTCTTGACGGAGATGAAAAGCGTGCCGTCAGCCGTCACAGAAATCGGTTTCGTCACGCGCGCGATCTGCTTTCCCACGAGCAGCTCCCACTCCGGAACCACCGACGCCTGATCGACACGATCCTGCAATTTCGAATCGCGCAGGAAATTCCCAACCACATTTCCCAGTGGCTCTGGTTTTCGCTTTTTCTCGTTGGGATCGCGCTTGCGCACCAATTCGCCGCTCGACAAAAATCGGGAAGAGAAAGCTATTGACCCGCCGCGCAAAAAGAACATCCTACGAAAATCCCTTTCCCCGTTGTTCCTGACCGCCTGAGGATCAAATGATTTCCCTCGCCAAATGCGGTAGCCGAGCGTCGATCGCCATCGCGCTTCTTACTCTCCTTCCCGTTGTAGCCCACAGCCAGACCCAGACCCCGGCGCCGGCTGGTCGGCTGACGCCACCACCCTCGATTGCGCCTCCCGATTATGCCGCGCGCCGCGCGTTCATCGCGTCGAAAGTCGACTCCGGAGCCGTCCTCGCCTTTGGTGAGAGCCAGCCGCTGGTCTACTACCCGACGTTCTTTCAGATGCCGAACTTCGAGTATCTGACGGGCTTCGACGAGTCAGATG
>JBKOVX010000053.1:0-1651 GCA_046724115.1 Gemmatimonadota bacterium
CTACTGGTGGGGCGAACGCGACTGGGACGATGACGCCCGGCCTGAATTCAGGCGCTGCAATCTGGAAGTTGACTAGAAGCTCACCTTCGGCAGGTGGGCGTCATGGTTACCGACTCGCCACGTTGGCCGCGCCGCGCTCCATCAACGCGATGAATTCCGCTTCATCTCCACGGCCGACGGCGGCGCTCAGGCGCTCGACCGCCGAGCGAAGCCCGGCAAGCGCAGAATCGTTGTACTGATTGAGCGACTGAATCTCGAAGTAGAGATGCGGATTCTCGCTCGCCACACGACGCGCCACCTCGAGCTGGGCGTCGAAGGTAGTGCTGGAGAGCTGCTTCAGCCGCTCCGCCTGCTCGCCACTTTCAGCGAGTGCTGCCAGAAACGCGATGTTAAGCGCGTGGGATAGCCCCAGGATGTAAGCGACGGTGCGATCGTGGGAGTCGAGGTCCATTTCCACTTGAACTGCCATCGTCGAGGCGAAGAGCTCTTGCGCGCGCCGCGTCGCTTCGGGCACGCCGACGTCGACGAAGATGATGTGCCGGCCCGACAGCAGCTCGGTGTCGGGCCCGAACATCGGATGGATGGAGGTGACGCGCACGCCGGCGTCGACGAGACTCTTGAGGCCGCGCCGCAGTGGCGTCTTGAGCGACCCGACGTCGAACACAATTCCCTTCGGGGCGCGCGCCGCGAGCTGTTCCAGGATTTCTGCCGATTTACGGAGCGGTGCGGCGACGACGATGAAGTCGTGATCGAGCGATGAAGAGCGCCAATCGTCGAAGTGTGGAAACTCCACCCCGCCACCGGCGGGATCCGCGATCTCGACGGCGAATCCCTGTGAATGGAGAAAGCGTGCGAACCAGCGTCCCATCTTTCCAGCGCCGCCGATGATCAGCACCTTCCTGCCCTCGCCCTCGGCACTCGATTGCACCCGGTCCTGCTCCTGCACGGTGAGTGACGCGCGAATCAGCAGCAGCGAAAGCTGCTCGGCGAGATTCGGATCGAGCTCCACATCCACCGCCGCGCGTCTCATGCGTCCGACGACTTCTTTCTCCTGCGCGTAGTCGCGTGTGGAGCGGCCCATCGCCGCCTTGATGCGACCAATCTTGCCCGCGATCGCCTGACGCTCGGCGATGATGCGAAGGAGCGATTCGTCGAGCTTTGCCAACTCCCCGCGGAGGTCGTACAGATCAGACGGAGAAGGTACTGGTGTCGCCACGGACCGCGCGGCCTGCCTGTTATTGGAGCGAGACTTTAGATGGAGACCTTCGGCAGTGCGCGATCGCCTTCCTCGGCCTGGAAGAATTCCAGCTCCTTGTAACCCATCGATCCCGCGAAAAGGTTGGACGGGAAGGTGGAGACCGCGGTATTGAAGTCGCGCACGACGGCGTTGTAGTACCGTCGGGCATTCTGGATCGCGTCTTCTATGGTAGCGAGCTGCGCCTGAAGATCGCGGAATCCGCCCGACGCCTGGAGCTGCGGATACGCTTCGACGGCGACGGTCAGTCCGCGTAGCGCGTTGGTGAGCTCACCCTCGGCCGCAGCGCGCGTCGCCGGCGACGCGCTCTGTGCAGCGACGGCCTTTGTCCTCGCCTGCGTCACCGCGTCGAGCGTCTCGCGCTCGTGCGAGGCGTAGCCCTTCACAGTGTTGACG
>JBKOVX010000158.1:0-3024 GCA_046724115.1 Gemmatimonadota bacterium
TGAGGGGACAGGACACCAGCAATTTCAGGCTGACCGGAACTCTCAATCATCCGCAGCTAACCGGTCAGTTCAACCTGCACGAAGGCCAGGCGCGCGTAGTGCTGGCGGGAATCACGCTCAATCAGATCGAAGCTTCAATACGATTGCTCGGCGACACTGTCGTGATAGACTCCATCGCCGCCCACAATAATGGCCGCATCCTTCTCACCGGCGGCCTGGGACTCAAGTCGCTGACGCAGCCAAGCTTCGACCTCAAGCTGCAGACGCAAAACGCCCAGGTATTGCACAACGATCGCGGCCAGCTCTGGGTGAGCGCGAATCTGGCGATGATCGGACCATATAAGGAAGCGCACGTAACCGGGGACGTTCGCATTCGTCGCGGCGTGCTGGAGATGCAGCCGTCGGAGAACAAGAATCTCATCGGCAGTGGCGATCCCGCATTGTTCAACGTCATCGACACGGCGGTGATGGCGGATCGCGAGATCTTCCCTTCACAGTCGCCGCTGCTCGCTAACCTGCGGATGGACGTTAATCTCAGTGTCGATCGCGACGTCTTCGTGCGCTCGCGCGATTACAACATCGAGGTGTATACCGAGGAGCCGCTCGGCGTGCACGTCAATCGGGCGAAGGAGTCGCTGGTGATCGATGGTGTCGTGCTCACCGAGCGCGGACAGTACACGTTCATGACGCGGCAATTCGCGATCAAGCGCGGGTCGGCGACGTTCATAAATTCGAGCGAGCTGAATCCGACACTCCAGGGAATCGCCGGATACGAGGTGAAGCAGCCAAATCGCGAGGCGATCAACATCCAGATCGTGGTCGGCGGGACTCTCAAGTCGCCGAACATCTCGCTGACTAGCGACGCGCAGCCACCGATTACGCAAAGCGACCTGTTGAGTTATCTGGCGTTCGGCCAGGCGTCGAGCTCGCTCCTGCAACTCGAGGGATCCGGTCTCACCAACGGCGCCAGCGGCCAAAACGTCGTCGGAGCTGGAGCCGCGCTCGCCAGTCAGCAGCTTGCCGGTGTTGCCCTCGGCGTGCTCGCCGATCAGGTCGCCGGATCAGCCGCGCAATCGCTCGGCGCCGATGTGTTCACCATCACCCCGGCCGACGTGCAGACCGACGTCGGCAACTTTCTGCGCGCGACGCAATTCCAGTTCGGGAAGTACATCAGGTCGCACACCTACGTGGAAGTGAAATCTCCGCTCGATCCGAAGGCGCTGCAGAGGCCGGGCGTGTCGCTCGTGCATCGGTTTGGTGGACTGCGAGGTTATCGCCTTGAGACGGGTTACGATACGCGCTACATCCTTCAGGAGCCATCACTGTCGCGCGATCAGAACATCAAGACGACGAGTGCTCTGGGGGCGTTCCTGATTCGGGAGTGGAGGTTCTAGAGGGGCGAGGGGCGAGGGGCGAGGGGCGAGGGGCGAGCAGACTATGTCAATCGCAGGGCGAAAGGAAGCCGCGCAATCGCGCCAACAGGTTCAGACATATTTCGCGAAGCTGCCACCGAACACGCGCGTACAACTCAGGAAGATGCGCGCCATCATCCGTGCAGTCGCACCGACTGCAACCGAGTGCATCAGTTACGGAATCCCTGCGTTCAGGCTGGATGGCAGAATGCTCGTCTGGTACGCGGCGTGGAAGAAGCACACGAGTCTCTATCCGATCAGCGCCGCCGATCGCAAGATGGCCGAGGCGGCGGGATTCAAAACCTCGAAGGGGACGATTCAGTTTCCAATTGCCAAGCCGGCGCCAGCTAGTCTCGTAAAGAAGCTGGTTAAGGCGCGTGTCGCCGAGGTTCGGAAGCGGCGCAAATCCTGACACCGAATGATCGACACCGACCATCTCCGCCTCATACCTCACACTCCCGACCAGCTCCTGGCGTTGATGGAGCGGCCGGAGCGATATGAAGAGCTGGCCGGCTTCCCTGCCGCTGCCGGACTCCATGAATTGTTCGTGTCCGGGGAAGTCTCGGAAGATTTCCTCGCCAGTCTGCGCACGCTGACCGGACCCGACCCATGGCGACTCGGCTTTGCCGTGGTGCATCCCAAAAGTCACGCCGTGATTGGGAGCGGCGGCTACAAAGGTCCACCCGACTCGGATGGTGTGGTCGAGATTGCCTATGGCATCGCGCCAGCCTACCAGAGCCGCGGTTATGCAACGGAAGTAGCACGAGCGCTGATGGAATACGCCATTGAGAACGGCGACGTGCGCCGACTCCGCGCCCACACCTGGCCCGAGCCGAATGCATCAACGAAAGTGCTGACAAAGTGCGGCTTCGAGTTTATCGGCGAGGTCGTCGATCCTGACGACGGTCCAGTCTGGAGATGGGAGCGCCAGCCGTATGCGCTGAGCGGCAACAACAAACGATGACGCAGCCAGTTCGCGTTGTAGCTCTCATGCTATCCGCGACGCTCGCCCTCGGCTGCGACAAGGGCGCCACGTCGCCCGGAACATCGAACCTTCAGCCGCGAACCTTTCGCATGGGCTTCTCGGCGATTCCTCCCGACACCACGCAGCAATCGACTTTCGCTTCGCTCGATGCGTGGACCAATCGCGCGGACGCCGCGATCATGCACATCAGTGTGCCGTACAAGGCGCTCCTCACTGGTACGAGCGCGAGCACTTACGTCAGCACCGTCGACCTGCCGCTCGCCAATTTCTACCGCGCCAAGAACCTCACCGTAGTCGTCACGGTGGATGTGACCAATGGATTGGATCGAAGCGCCGAGAACCCCGATCTAGTCGCCATGAACCGGAGCATCACCGAGCCCGCTGTGCAGCAGGTGTACCGCCAGTACGTGCAGGCGCTGGTGTCGCAGATCCATCCCGCCTATCTCGGGCTCGCCGCGGAGACGAATCTCATTCGCGCTACCGCGCCGGCGGCGGTGTACGCTGCGGTCGTGCAGATGGCGAACGCCGCCGCGGCGGATGTGCGCGCGATGCCGGCACCACTGCCGCGCCTCTACGTCAGCGTCCAGGCCGACTATGCATGGGGCAAATTCCTCAACAACGTCTACC
>JBKOVX010000242.1:0-2764 GCA_046724115.1 Gemmatimonadota bacterium
GCCCCATCACGGCGCGCGCCGTCACCGATTTGCCCGAACCGGACTCGCCGACAAGGCAGACCACCTCGCCGCGGCGCAGCTCGAAGCTCACGTCTTCCACGGCATGCGCGCGGTCGGCACCCGGCGGCACATAACCGTTGAGCATGTCGTGAGCGCTGGTCTGGTCGGTGACCACGTCTGGTATCACTCCTCGCTTGACGAGCTCCGGCAGTACCTCCGCAGCGTTGCCGAGTAGGCCGACGGAAATCGCATCGCCGGCCCGCGTCGCTTCAGCGATGATTCCAAGCGCTTCGTCGATGTCCGTCGCCTTCCGATCGAGGTAGCGAGTGTCGAGTCTCTTCTGGATGCGCGACTCGTCGACTTCAACCACCAGCGCCGCTGCGCCCTGCATCGTCGCTGCCAGCGGCTGCGCGCCGCCCATCCCACCGAGTCCGGCGGTGAGCACGAAGCGTCCGCGCAGACTTCCGCCAAAATGCCGGCGCCCGACGGAGCCCAGCGTCTCGTAAGTGCCCTGCACGATTCCCTGGGAGCCGATGTAGATCCACGAGCCGGCCGTCATCTGGCCGTACATCATGAGGCCTTTGCGCTCCAGCTCGCGGAAATGCTCCCACGTCGCCCACCGGCCGACGAGATTGCTGTTGGCGATCAGAACGCGTGGCGCGTGAGTGTGGGTGCGAAAAACCCCCACCGGCTTTCCACTCTGCACGAGAAGTGTTTCATCGGCGCCGAGATTCCTCAGCTCGCGAACGATCGCGTCGAAGCAGTCCCAGTTGCGCGCCGCCTTTCCCGTCCCGCCGTACACCACGAGATCCGCCGGACGCTCGGCGACATCGGGATCGAGGTTGTTCATCAGCATCCGCAACGCCGCCTCCTGGTGCCAGCCCTTGCACGAGATGCTGGTGCCACGCGGCGCCCGAATCGGTCCACGCTCGCGCGCGGCGGTCTCGAAGGATTCTGGATCGTACCGAACTCTGAGATCCGTCATGTCACTGATCCAATGTCGGCAAAGCGGCCGTCGGAGACTGCTGTCATCAGAGCAGCGATATCCGTGCTCAACACACGGTCATTGTCCAGCTTCGGCACTATGTCACGCACTCGCTCGTGGGCAGTGCGCACGCCGCGGCCGGGTCGCAGCGGCGCCCTGAAATCTATCGCCTGCGCCCCACACATCAGCTCGATGGCGAGAATGTGCTCGAGATTGCGGAGCACCCGTCTGGCCTTCCAGGCGGCGCCCATCGCCATCGGCACCACATCTTCCTTGCTGCCGTCGGTTGGAATTGTGTCGACGCTGGCGGGATGGGACAGCACCTTGCACTCGCTCGCCAGCGCCGCCGCCGTCACCTGCGCCATCATGAATCCAGAATTCAGTCCGGCGTTCGGCGAGAGAAAGGGCGGCAGCCCCTGATTGAGGTCGGGATGAACCAGCCTGTCGATGCGCCGCTCGGCCATCGTCGCCAAATGCGTGAGGATGATCGCCAGGAAATCGAGCGCCATCGCCACCGTCAGTCCGTGGAAATTCCCACCGCTCAGCGTTTCGCCATTCTCGAAGACGAGCGGATTGTCGGTCGCCGCGTTGAGCTCGCGCGAGACTGCGTCATCGATGAAATCGAGCGCGTCGAGCACCGGCCCGTGCACCTGCGGCATGCAGCGCAGCGCGTAGGGATCCTGCACCCGCGGATCGCCGTGCCGGTGCGACTCTCGGATCTCGCTGCCTGCCAGCAGATCGCGGAGGAGAGCGGCCGAACGAGACTGGCCTTTCTGGCCGCGCGCATCGTGGATGCGATCGTCGAACGCGACCGGAGTACCGAGCAGCGCTTCGAGGGACATCGCCCCGGCCACGTGCGCCGTGCGCCATGCGGAGCGGGCGTGGACCAGCGCGATCAGCGCGACGGCGGTGTGCGTCTGGGTCCCATTGATCAGCGTGATGCCTTCCTTGGGGGCAAGCTTCACTGGCCTGGCGCCGATCTCCTCGAGAATTTTCGCGGCGTCGGCCTGGCGATCGCCTTTGATCAAGGTGCCTTCACCGATGAGAGCGAGCCCCAGATGCGCGAGCGGCGCGAGATCACCACTCGCGCCGACACTTCCCTGTTCGGGAATCGGAGGATAGACGTCCGCGTTGAGCATCTGAAGGAGGAGATCGACCAGCTCCGGACGCGCGCCCGAGTAACCCTTGGCGATCACGTTGGCGCGCAACAGCATCATCGCGCGCACCTCCTGCTCGGGAAGTCGATCGCCGACGCCGGACGCGTGGCTCCGTACGAGGTTCACCTGCAGCTCGGCGAGCTTGTCGTGGGGGATGGCGACTTCGGAGAGCTTTCCGAATCCGGTCGTCACGCCATAGACGACTTCGTTTCGGGCGACGATGTCGTCCACGACTGCGCGCGTGCGCAGCATTCGCTCACGCGCCTTGGGATTGAGCTCGACGCGCAGGCGGTCGACCGCAACTGCGTACGCTTCATCGACGGACAGCGTGTCACCATCGATGAGCAGACGTTCGGCGGCCGAAGTCAAAAGGACTGGCTCACTTCGAACGCTCAGAACGGCTGCGCAGCTTCTTTTTTCCGGCCCGCGGTCTGGCTTTGGACTTCTTTGCCACCCGTTTGCTCTTCGACCTTCTGGCCTTCCCGTTCGCTTTGGTTTTCGGCTTGCTTTTCGCTTCGGGTCTCGGTTTGAGTTCGGCCTGCTTCGCCTCCCGCTTCCCGCTTCCCCCTTCCCGCTTCCCGCGTGTCAGCCGGCGCTCGGCGGGATCCCAACGCCAACCGCC
>JBKOVX010000402.1:0-2351 GCA_046724115.1 Gemmatimonadota bacterium
CGACCGAGGGTATTTCGCGCCGCGGTGCACGAGTTCTTCCGGCAGCGGTCAACGGGTTTCACACGCGATCACACGCCTCTTTTGATAGTATTGAGATGAAACACAACAACCCGGAGCTCCGGGATTTCGTCATCACTGATCTGAGCTAGCTGGAGGTCATGTGTCGAGCAGACAATTTGCACTGGCGTCGATCGCGTCCCTCCTCACCCTCGCCACGTGTACTCCACCGGGAACGCTGAATGCGCCGGCAGGCTCGGGTGCCGCGGGCGATTGGGCCTCCTACAATAGAACTCTGCCCGGCGACCGGTTCTCTCCCCTTGCCGGAATCAACCGCTCCAACGTCGCCCAGCTCAAATCGATCTGTACCTACACGTTGCCCGAGGTGACGTCGCTCCAGACCGGACCTATCGTCGTCGGCGGCACCATGTATTTCACCACCGACACGATTTCCTACGCCATCGATGCGGCAACCTGCGCCGAGAAGTGGAAGCAGGTGCGGCATAGCGCGTCGCCGAGCCGGCTCGCTGTGCACCGTGGATTCGCCTACATGAACGGCCGATTGTTTCGCGGAACATCGGATGCGCACGCTCTCGGGATGGACGCAGGCGACGGTCACGTGATCTGGGACACGCCGCTCGATGTGAAGGGACAGGGAGTCTCTTACCCGATGGCGCCGATTGCGGCGAACGGGCTTGTCTTCATCGGCAATGCCGGCGGCGATCAGGTCGGCGTCACCGGACACGTCTACGCTCTCGACGCGAACGACGGACACGTGGTCTGGCGGTTCGATGTCGTTCCGGCAACGGGCCCCGCCCGCTCGACGTGGACGAATCCACGATTGCCGATTTCCGGCGGCGCGTTCTGGACGTCGTTCACATACGATCCCGCCAACCGAATCCTTTACGTTCCCGCCGGGAATCCAGCTCCTGACTTCGACATCCAGTTGCGCACCGGGGACAATCTCTACTCGAACTCTGTCATCGCCATCGACGTCGACAACGGCCGGATGCTCGGTTACAACCAGCTGGTCAAGCGCGACATGCACGACTGGGATGTCGACAGCCCGCCGACGCTGGCGACCACGCGCTCGGGACGCGCGATCGTAGCCTCCGCCAACAAGGACGGACTATTATCGATCCTCGATCGATCGCGCCTGACGGGCGGCGGCGCCAGAAGCGCGGGCGACGTCGCATCGACGCTCACTCTCCTCTCGCAAACGCCGACGACGACGCGCATGAACGTGGACGTAATGCTGTCGCGCGACACCACCACCACTTTCTGCCCGGGCATCCAGGGCGGATCCGAATGGAACGGCGCCGCCTACAGTCCGCAAACGAACTCCGTGTACGTCGGTGCGGTCGACTGGTGCATGCGCGTCAGGGTCGTGCGCGACACCGTCAACCTGCCAACCACGGGCACATGGCTCGGCAACGAGAATACCGATACGCAGACTCCGGTCGCGAACGCGAGAGGCTGGGTCACCGCGTTCGACGCCGAGAACGGTAGCGTGCGCTGGAAATTTCAGGCTCCGCGTCCCATCCTCGCCGGTGTCACACCGACCGCTGGCGGAGTCGTGTTCGCTGCCGACATGGGCGGAGAGCTTTATGCGCTCGACGCAGCCAGCGGCCAGCAGCTGTGGCAAACGAACACCGGCCAGTCGACCGGCGGTGGCATCATCACCTACAGCGCTGGGGGTCGTCAGCTGCTCGGCGTCGCATCCGGGATGAAGTCCGTGGTTTGGCCGGGTGCGGCGCAACAAAGTCGCGTCCTCATTTACGGATTGCGATGAGACGCCGTGCGAGCGCGGTCGCGAAGCGTTATTCTCTTTGTCGATGAGAAAATTCGGAACGACCACCGTACTCCTGCTCGCCCTCTCCGTGGGCGCCGCCTGCGCCAGCGGGCCTCGAGGCGCGTCGGCGCAGGCCAACCCACCAAAGCCTGTAGCCGCAACGTCCGACACTACACCGCACGTCTATACCGCGGCAGACATCCAGTTCATGGACGGGATGATTTCCCACCATGCGCAGGCCCTGCTGATGGCGGGGTGGGCGCCATCCCACGGCGCCAGTCCTTCTGTTCTGACTCTCACCAGCAGGATCATCAACGCCCAGCAGGACGAGATCGTGGGAATGCAGAAGTGGCTGCGCGATCGGCACCAGCCGGTGCCCGAGCCCAGCCCGCACGGAATGATGATGAACATGGGCGGCATGCAGCACACGATGCTGATGCCCGGCATGCTCACTGAAGATCAATTGAAACAACTCGACGCCGCGCGCAGTAAGGATTTCGACCAACTGTTCCTGACTTTCATGATCCAGCACCACCAGGGAGCGGTCACCATGGTGAATGAC
>JBKOVX010000176.1:0-3400 GCA_046724115.1 Gemmatimonadota bacterium
GGGCCGCGACCCCTATCCGCACCCGGAGATCAGGGGAGTTCGCGCGACGGGTCGCGGGCGCTGCCAGAGGACCTGCTGTGTGCGGCATCGCTGCGACTGGGAGTCATGGCGCTGCTCTTCGCAGCGCTCTGGGTGCTCGGCGCGGTGGTGAGTCGCATCGCTGACCATGTGCTCTTTCCCGACAACAAAGACTGGCTGCTGCCCGATCTCCGTGATGCCATCGCGACAATTAGCATCGTCGTCTCACTCGCGCTCTACCGGTATACAAGAAGACCGAACAGAAATCCTCAGTTCGTGCTCGACCTCGGATTGTGGTACCTAGGGTATACCGCCCTCGCGCTCGGCCTGTTTCACGTCGAGGGCCCTCCGGCAAACCACGTAATTCGGCCGGAGATCTCTTGGATGTGTGCTGTGGTGCTGATGTACGCCGCGATCATACCCACTGCGCCGAAGAAAATGCTGATCGCTGGGCTCGTCGCCGTCTCGATGAATCCCCTCAGCATGCTGATTCTGGGCAGGGTGAAAGGCGGTTGGAGCTTCGGATCTCCCTGGCTCGCGCTAGTGATGCACCAGTCGGATTTTCTCCTCGTCGTCGCCGCGGTCGTCATCTCTCACGTCGTGACGAAGCTCGGCCAGCAAGTCACCAAAGCGCGCGACCTTGGCAGCTATCAACTCGGCGAACTGCTCGGGCGCGGCGGGATGGGCGAGGTGTACAAGGCAAGGCACCGTATGCTCGCTCGGCCGGCCGCTATCAAGCTGATACGTCCCGAAATGCTTGGCGCAGTCGACGAAGAGGCCGCGAAGCTGGCGGTCACTCGTTTCAAACGGGAAGCGGAAGCCGCAGCGAAGCTCAGGTCGCCGCACACCGTCGAGCTCTACGACTTCGGCGTCACCACGGACGGGGCGCTTTACCTGGTGATGGAGTATCTCGAGGGAATGGACTTGGAGACACTCGTCAGAGAGTGCGGCCCACTATCGACTGGACGAATCCTTCACATTCTTCGGCAGGTGTGCGAGTCACTCAACGAGGCCCACGCAATCGGATTGGTGCACCGCGATATCAAACCCGCAAATATCCATGTGGGGCGAGTCGGTTTGCATCACGACTTTGTGAAGGTACTCGACTTCGGGCTGGTGAAAGAGGTATCGAGCGTAAGCATCGGTGACTCGATGTCGACCATTCCGGGTCAGATGGCGCTCGGCACGCCGGGATACATGGCGCCGGAGATGGCACTCGGCGAACGAATCGACGGTCGCGCGGACATTTACGCGGTTGGCTGTGTCGCCTACTGCCTCGTCACCGGACAACTCGTATTCGAAGCAGATACCGTGTTCCAGATGATCGCGAAACACCTCCAATCAGAACCAATTCCGCCGTCCCAGCGGACCACCAAATCCGTGTCGCCGGATCTGGAGCGTCTGATCCTGAAATGTCTTGCCAAAACACCAATCGAGCGCCCTCAGACCGCAGCACAACTCGCGCAAGCTCTCGACTTCATTGCCACGGATCCGTGGGACGAGGATCAGGCGCGGGAGTGGTGGGAGAACAACGCACGGCCTCCGATTCCGGCTTTAACTTAGACCACATTTCCGCCGAGGGCTTCTTCCTCGTAGCGATATCCCCGGCCTTCGTAACCAACGACGAGGATCGCCGGCGCGAAGATCAGAATGACGAGACACTTCGCCACGTCGACACCCGACCGCGCCGCAACGACACTCGCGGCGACGACAGCGGACATCCCAGCGAGAAGCCACACATCAAATGGATTGAAACGTCGGACCAGATAGTAGTAAATGGCGTAACTCAATCCGATGTATGCGGCGACCGGTATGGCGACGCTGAGCACTGTTGCGAGCGGCCCGATCACGGCCCTGCGCTCGATGAAGTACGCCGCGACGTGCAACCCCGCACCGGTCGCTACGATCGAGGTCACTATCAGCATGTGGCCATACCCCCAGACGAACGCGCGCTCGCGATGCCGCTCGAGAACCTCCGCCGAGGGCAGCATGTAGTAGATCCACCACATACCGAAGGTGAGTCCGATGCCGGCGATCCCGACCAGCGCCGCGTCGAGACTCCAACCATGCTCCGCGACCACCGCCGACAACGCGGCAGCCGTGCCAACCACTCCCTCTCCCAACGCAATGATTGCGAAATTGCTGTGGCGCTCGACGATGTGATGCGCGTGCCAGGGCGTGCCTCCACCCTTGCGCTCGGTCAGAACCGGACGAGCGAATTCAATGAGCAGGAGAATGGCGACGAAGGCGGCGTTCCCCGCCAGTGGCAGATGGGTGAAAATCAGCGCCACCCAACCGATCTGAGCAATCGAAATAGTGATGGCGTAGGTGAGGCACGCGCGTCGCCGCAGCGGATCCTGTTTTGCCGCGCGCAACCACTGTGACACCATGGCGACGCGCATGATCACGTATCCCAGCACCATCACCGAATTGTCCAGGCGTTGACCGCGCTCGATCGAAGCGAACATGGGTCGCAGACCGATCGCCAGGACCAGCACGCCGATCATCTGCACCATGGTGGCTACGCGAAAAATCCAGTCGTCCGTGTCGTAAGCCGAGGAGAACCACGAGAAGTTGATCCAGGCCCAGCAGATGGCGAAGCTCGCAAAGCCAAAGCCGAGCGACGCAGCCAAGTACCGTCCCTCGGCAATCTCAGTGGCGAATTGCGACGCCGCAAAACTGAAGCACGTCGCAAACGTCAGGTCGAAGAGCAGCTCGAGCGGAGTCGCGACGCGGTGCTCCTCGCGCGGATCGCGGCCGCTCATCTGCCGAACGTGATGACTGAGGGCCTCGCCCCGGGGCGGTGTTGTGCTCACGCCCTAGAGCATAGCGATCATCGGACTCGTTACGATAGACCGCGCTGGATGGTGCGATAGCGAAAGCAGTCGACGAGATGATCGTTGACCATTCCGACCGCCTGCATGTGCGCGTAGATGATGGTCGATCCGACAAAATTGAAGCCACGCTGCTTGAGGTCGCGGCTGAACTTGTCGGACTCGGCGGTCCTGGGGGGAATCTGGCGCAGCGTTTTCCAGCGATTCTGCCGCGGCTTGCCGTCGACGAATTGCCAGCTGTACTTGTCGAAGCTGCCGAATTCTTCCTGCACCTTGATCAGGGCGCGGGCGTTCTTGATGGCCGACTCGATCTTCATCCGGTTGCGGATGATCCCCGGGTCAGCAACGAGCTTATCGATCTTCGCTTTAGTAAATCGCGCAACTTTCTCCGGATCGAACTGGCTGAACGCCTTGCGATAGCCCTCGCGCTTGTTGAGCACGATTGACCAGCTCAATCCGGCCTGCGCCGCTTCGAGAATGAGGAATTCGAAATGCTTGCGATCGTCGTGGACCGGAACTCCCCATTCTCGATCGTGATACTCCAGCAT
>JBKOVX010000360.1:0-3673 GCA_046724115.1 Gemmatimonadota bacterium
GGCCTGAATCGCGAACACCTTCTCGATGCCACGGTAACTCGACGCAATTTTCTCGAGACCCTCGAGTCGTTTCACATAAGTCTCGAACGCTTCGCGGCGCGCCCCCGGCCGCGCACCCGAGATCGCGTCGGCAGCCTGCACCAGAACGGAGATCTCAGTCTCGTGCGGCACATCGTCGTGGTGAGCGGCAATGCAGTTCACCACCAGCGGATTCTCACCGTAGCGCGTAGCGACCTCGACGCCCAGCTGAACGTGGGTGCCTTCGTGTTCGTGCGTAAGAACTTTTCCGATGTCGTGGAGCAGCGCGCCGCGACGAGCGAGATTGACATCGAGACCGAGCTCCGCGGCCATGATCCCGGCGAGCCAGGCGACTTCTTTCGAATGATTGAGAATGTTCTGGCCGTAGCTGGTTCTCCAGCGCATGCGGCCGATCAACTTCACCAGCTCCGGATGGAGCCCATGGACGCCGCTTTCGTACGCCGCCTGCTCCCCTGTCTCGATGATCGATGTCTCGACTTCCTGGCGCGATTTGTTGACGACTTCCTCGATGCGTCCGGGATGGATCCGCCCGTCGGCGACGAGCTTCTCGAGCGACAACCGAGCGATCTCACGGCGGACTGGATCGAAGCACGAGACGACCACGGTGTCGGGCGTGTCGTCGATGATCACGTCGACACCGGTCGCCAGCTCGAAGGCGCGAATGTTCCGGCCCTCGCGACCGATGATTCGCCCCTTCATTTCGTCGTTCGGAAGCGAGACCGCCGACACGGTCGCTTCCACGCTCTGCTCGGCCGCGATCCGCTGGATGGCGAGGGCGATGATTTTCTTTGCTTCGCGCTCCGCGTTTCGCTTGGCCGTCTCACGGATCTCTCGGATTCGGTTGGCGGCGTCGGCCTGGGCTTCCTCTTCCATCCGATGCATTAGCTCGGCTTTGGCGTCGGTGGCAGAAATTCCGGCCAGCTGCTCGAGCCGGCGCCTCTCTTCCCCGAGGAGCTTTTCCAGCTCCTGCTGCCTCGCGCCAAGATTTCGCTCATTTACCGCGACCGCTTCGGCCCGGCGATTGGTGTCGCGCTCGCGCTGCTCGAGAAGGTCGTACTTGCGATTCAACTGGCCTTCCCGGTCGTCGACTCGTCGTTCCTCTCGCTCGACCTCTTCGCGGCGACCGCGAACTTCCTGCTCCCACTCTTCCCGGACCTTGATCAGCTCTTCCTTTCCGCTGAGCACCGCGGTTTTGCGGAGGCTTTCTGCTTCGCGGTGGGCTTCGCCGACGATTCTCTTCGCGGTCTCTTCAGCTGTCGCCTGAGCTTCCTGCTGGCGACGCAACTCGGCGTTTCGACCGAGCTTTCTGCCGATTATAAAAAAAACCGCACCGGCAATAACAAACAGAAGTATGCCAGCTGCGGATAACCACGCGGTATTCGTCATATCCCGATCTATGTTGGGCCCGCGGCCAAATGCCCCAGGCGGCCCCTATCGCGCCGGAAAGTCGTCGCGTAGTTGACCCTAAAGTAATGGCATTTCTGGGTTTGGGCGAGAGTCCGTTCGAAGTGCGAGCAGCGGACCAACCACCATTACGAACCGCGATCTAGTTACGAAAGGCGAACCTTGCTAGGGACTGCGGACCGAGCTCCCGGGCGGGCGCAGCAGGTTCGCTTTTCGGACTTAGATCGCGGTTCGGACTGTCAGTTGGTCCAACGCTCGCAGTTCTACTCTTTCCTCTTGGCCGGCGGCAACCACGGCCGAATATCGCTGCTCAGTCGCTTCATCGCTCCAGCGAGGTCTTCACCCGATTCACGGGCATCGAACAGCTCGTCGGTGATACTCAAAGCCGCCAAGATGGCCGCCTTCTGGGTCTCGACGATGTTCCCCGCCCTCATCGTCTCGCGGATGACGTTGTCCACGTGCTCGGCGACGGCGCGGGTGCGCTCGGGGCTGACATCGCTTCTGATGGAGTACTCGTCACCGAGGATGGTGACGCGAACGACGTTCTTCTTGGAGCTCAACGAGCCGCCGCTCCGTCGTGCTGCTGCCTGAGGAATCGGACGCGATCGATCATCTGCTGGGTTCTTTCGCGGGCGGTGGCAAGTCGCTTGGTGAGACCGGCGTTCTCTCGCTCGAGGGACTGGACGCGCTCGGGCGAGACGACGCCCTTCACTCCTGTCGACTCGAGACTCTTCAGTCGCGCCTCGGCCTGAAGCGCGCGACGGCGAAAGGATGCCAGCTCATCGCCAAGATGCTTGACGAGCTGTTCCAGCTCCGCAAAGGCGGCTCTTTCAGGTCGTACGCTGTCTGACACCGAGCTCTCCCTCGAGGGCCTTGACGATCTTTTCCGTTCTTCCCTGTACCTCTTTGTCCTTTAGTGTGCGCTCGCGGTCCCGGAACGTCAACGCCCACGCCAGACTGCGAGTTCCTTCTGGAATACCCTGACCGACGAATTCGTCGAACAGCGTCAGCGTTTCCAGCAAGTCGCCCGCTTCTCTTCGTATGACTCTCTCGATTTGCGCGGCGGTCACACTCGTCGGCGCAATCAACGCGAGATCCACCTGCGCTCGTGGAGTCGCCGGTATCGCCTGGTAGACCTTCCGCTTCAGCACGCTTTGCTCGAGTGCTTCCAGATTGATCTCGAGTCCAAAAGCGGGCTTCGCCCAGACTGGAGCATCAAGCGTCAGGCGCCGAGCGCTGCCGACGACCACTTTGTTGACCGCTATGTCCCACAGCGTGTCGCCAGTGCCGGGGATCATCTCGATCTCCTTCTCCGGATAGGCAGCGGTGGCGGTCCGCTCGGCTAGGAACTTGATGTCCCACTCGTCGAAGCTTGGCTGCACCGCTTTGGTGAAGTGAGTCGGTGAGCGCTGCCCCATCACCAGCGCCGCGACATGCACCTCTTCCCGTGGCAACGTCGCCTTCTTTGGACCTGGAAGCGCTGCCTGATCCTCGCTGGCGAAGAAAGCAGTCCCGATCTCGAACAGTCGGATGTGGCCCTGCATCCGAGCGAGATTGTACTCGGCGCGCGAGATCAGCGTCGTCAGCAGATCGCCGCGGAGGTACGCTTCGTCCTCGGCAAGCGGGTTGGTGACTCGAACCGTCCCGCCCTTGTTCTCAGCGACAAAAGGCATCGGTCGTACTTCGTTGAGTCCCGCGCCGACCAAAGCATCCTGAACGTGGTGAATCACATTGACCAGCGCCGCATCGGGCACTGCACTCGGACGGAGCGGCCGCAGCTCCGAAGAGAACGTGTCGTATCCGCGCAGACGCGCGATCTCTTCGGCGAGATCGACGTCGCCTTTGACATCGTGTCGCCAGCTTGGCGGAGTAATCTTCAACACGTCCTTCGCTTCGGGCGCGATTCTGAATCCAACGAGCCTGAGGTTCTTTTCGACCTCGGGTGCTTCAACCGGTTCACCAAGGAGCCGAGTGACTCGCGCGAGCTTGAGCGAAATCGGCTGTGGACGCTTTGGCAACGGATACAAATCGATCGGGCTTCCCTGCGGGATTCCGCCGGCGACAGAGAGAATCAATCGGACCGCGTAATCAACCAGCCCCGGAATCGCATCCACATCCACGCCCCGTTCGAACCGGTAGCTGGCATCTGTGGAGATTCCCAGCTTGCGACGAGTGGCGCGGATGCGGGCGGGATTGAAGGCTGCGACCTCGAGAAAGATCTCCGTCGTGC
>JBKOVX010000011.1:0-4333 GCA_046724115.1 Gemmatimonadota bacterium
CCATTGTCTCCACCAAACCGGTGACGAAAGTCGAGACCCGCGGAGTAAGCGGCGTCGTGCAGCTCCGACGCTGCGCTGCCCATATCGAACCGATTCGTCGCCGTGACCATCCCGCCGATCGAGCTCTTGCCGGACCGCAGATCCTTTTGTACGCGTGCCACGCTGTAACTCGTGGTGGGCTCAACGAGCTGCCGAGCGGCTCGCCCAACGCTGTCGATGATGTCGGCATATGCCGCGCGAGTCACTGCTTCGAGGATGCCGACCGAGAGCCCGCTGCTCGTCTTCCCCGAGATTTTTGCCGCGCCGACAATCGTTGTCTGCTGTGGCTCGCGCACGAACAGCGCCGTCGAGTCGGCGCTTATTTCGGGCGCTCGACCGATGCGTCTCGGATAAAACAGAACTTCGTCAGTGCTTTCATAGATCGGGAGCGAGAATAAGCCGCCATTCTCTACGAAGAATGGCCGCCGTTCCTGAAACGTCGTCTCGAACCCCGAGATGTTCACTTCGGACGGGTCGGCTTCTACCTGGCCGAAATCGGGATGCACCGTCAAATCGAGAGTCAGGCCATTGCCGAGTCCGAGCTTGGCGTCGAGACCGGCACCTTTGCTGAACGCAGACGACTGGTAGAACGGATCCGTCCGATCGCCGGGTGCGCGCGTCAGGCTGCCACTTACGTACGGAATGATTTCGCGACGCCGCGCGGGAGTCAGGAAGTCGATGTCCGTCAGTTCGCCAAACCGCGAAACCTCACGCTGCTCACCAGTGGGGACTGGCGCCCAGCTCGACCACTCCTGCCGGCGGCCAATGTTGCGATAGAAGTTGACTCCCCACGTCGAGGGTTGGTTCGGCGAAATCGAGTAGCGGAGCTGGGAGAGTGGAATGCGGAACTCGGCAGTCCACCCCAGTGAGTCGCGTGCCACCGCGACATCCCAGACTGCATCCCAGCTGACGTCGCCGTGCCAGTCGTCGTAGTGGTAAAGGTCGAATTTGACGCCGGCAGGATTGACCGCGAAGTGAAACGCGGTCCGCCGGTCATGAAAGCTGTCGAACATCACGTCCATCCAATCGGAGGTGACGCTCGCATCCCGGCGCGCCAGTGGGGCGAGGATGCTGTCGGGCGAGTCGTAGGCGCGCATCGCGACATAAACCGCGTCGCCCACGAACACCACGCGCGCTTCGGTGCGCCTCGTCGCGGGGACACCGCGCTGCGGATAGTTCTGGGTGAAATCGGTGGCGACTGGGACGGTCTGCCAAATGGGGTCATCGAGACGGCCGTCGAGATGCGGTGCGGTTCGGGCCGTGGTGCCGCGCAATACTCGTCCGCCTGTAGCGCTCGATTCGGCGACGATCGGTGGCTGTGACTGGAGCCTGACGGGCTGAGACTGAACACTCTGCTGGGGTGCCCACAACAGGGCAGGGACGAACAACAACAAGGCCAGCTCCTACTAGAAATTTAGTAGAAGCTAGCCTCGGGTCCGAATTGTGTCAACTAGTTCTTTAGTAGCTAGCCCAGACCTGTGCCTGGAAGCCCAGACCTTCCAGCCAGCAATGGAGCGCGCCCGGCTCGGGCATGAAGGCAGCTGTTGCAATCAGAATCCCAGCGACGAGAGCCAGCCGCGCTGCGCGCAAACGCCCCGACCTCCGCTCGGCGGTGATGATCTGCAGCCGCTCCTCGAGCGAAGACAGCGGACGCGACAGCGCCGGAATCGGAAGCCTGCACCCGGCGGCACGAGATCCCGCCTCCAACAGCAGCAAGCCATAGGTGCGCGGGTCTGAGCCGCGTCTGAGCACGCGCGAGTCGCAATCGACTTCCAGTGCCACGCGGAGCCGACGAGCAATCCACCACACCGCTGGATTCCAGGGTTGGATGGCGGTCGCAACGAGTACCAGCGCGCTCAGCACATGATCCCCCGCCCGCTGGTGCTCGAGCTCGTGCGCCATGATCAGCGAGCGCACCCTCTCGCTCTCGGCAAGTGCCCATTTCGGGACCACGATCACGCTCTTTATAATGCCGACGATCGCCGGGCCTTCTGCATCGGAGACCAGTACCGGATGGCCATCAAGAGAAGCCTTCTGCCAGGCACGCCGCCGCTGTACCAGACGCCAGATAGCAATTGCAAACATCGCCGCCACGATTGCGGAAGACCCACGCATCAGCAGAGACAGAATCGGATCCCATTTTGGCAGCGAATCGTAAAACCGGATGTAGCTGCTAGCCGGCCAATCCAGCCAGGTTGGTCCGTGACGACGCGGGATCAATGCGGTCGCGCCTACGACCGCCTCGTACATCGCCATCATGCTGATTCCCAACGTCGCCGCCATCGCGGCGAACCAGATCCAGCGGGTGGGTTTGCCAATGAGGCGCGCCGCATTTTCCAGCGCATGCGCCGCCAGCACGCACAATCCGCCGAACACAATGCAGTAAATCATCCATCCGAGAATCATCGACTTACCTCCTTCAGCCGGGTATCGAGGAGCTGGCGCATCCGCTTGAGCTCCTCCGGCTTGAGTTTCCGTCCCGAAACGAGCTGGGTGAGAAGCATCTCCGCCGATCCGGAGAAAACCTTGTCGGTGATGCGATGCAGCGCCGACTGCCCGGCAGCGTCACGAGGAACGAGCGGCGCATAACGATGCGCCTTGCCCTCCTCGCGATGGCCGACGTACCCCTTTGCTTCCAGAGTTCTGAGGACAGTGAGCACGGTCGTGTAAGCGAAGTCCTCTTCCAGCTGTTCGCGGACCTCCGCCACCGTTGCCGACCCCTTGTCCCACAGGATGGCCATCACATCGAGCTCGCGTTCAGTAAACGAGACGTCCATAGCAGCCCTGCTACGAAAAGATTAGTAAATACTGCCGGCGCGACAGCCGGCTGTCAACTAGTAAAGTAGTTGATCAGTCGTCTTTTCGAAAATTGGAGCAGGACAGATCAATGGCTTGGACCCGCGCGGCCCGGGAAGGGTTTGCGGAGGCGGGAGGCGGGAGGTGGGTAACAGTAACGGGTAACGGGACGCTGGTCTATGAAGAGGCGCCGGTCAGAATCGAACTGACGAATAGCAGATTTGCAGTCTGCCGCCTTACCACTTGGCCACGGCGCCGGGACGACAAAGTTATCGGGTTCCGAGGCTCCAGAGCAATCGGGCAGCGGCAATGCCGAGCGCAAGCCCGGCCCCGAGTATCAGAATGAGGACAATAACGGTCAGCACGATCAATCCCAATGAGTTACGCTTGTCGCGCGCAACCGCTGTCCGGTCCCCGGAGAGATGACGCTCGAGCAGCGCCACGTTTTTCGTGTTGGACTTCCACGCCGCGTCGAACAAGTCGCCAACGGCCGGAACAGCACCAAGCACCGTATCGATTCCGACGTTCGCCAGCATTCTCACCAGCGTAACCCCCGGAATGTCCGCCCGTGCTGCTTCGAGAATGATGTAGCCAGACAGTATCGCGCCAATAAGGTCTCCGATTCCCGGAATCAGACCAACTATTGGATCAAAGCCGATCTTCCAGCGAGTCCCGGGGATCCCGATCGAGTCGTCGAGCAGCTTCGCCAGCACGCGAACACGCTTCACTCTGCTCGCCGGATCGTTGCTGAGAATGCCTTCCCCCGCCGGAACGACGAGGCGAGGATTGGTTCTGCTCATCTCGACACCTTCGCCTCCAGCGCCGACATGCGTGTCGGACCCGGATAAGGCGTGTTCCCCTTGATAGCGCCCCACAGAATGCGGTTGAAGAGGTCTTCGTCCGCCATGTCCACCTTGTCCAGAACCAGTTTCTTCGACGCTTCAGCCAGCGCGGTGCGCGGAGGATTCTTCTGGTCGAGAGGCACGATCGATCGTAGGGCAACGTAGGGCGTCAGATCCGGCGTCGTCTCCCAGATCTCCCGCAGCGGACGTCCGAAGTGATCGAACTGGGACATCCGCTCCAGTCCCAATATGTCCTCGATCGTCGCCACCACGTCCGTCGTATTCGCGAATCGATGGAACACCTTGCCCCTGTTGTACGCCGAGATCACCAGCAGCGGCGACCGATGCGAGTCGATGTGATCCGGGCCATCCTGCGCGTCGTCCTCGAGAACGAACACCACCGTGTTCTTCCAGAACGGGCTCTTCGACAGCGCTTCGATGATTCTGCCGAGCGCAAGATCGTTGTCCGCCATGTATGCGCGCGGTGTTGGCCGCCCCGCGCTGCCGCCTGAAGTGTGATCGTTGGGAAGCGTCAGGATCTCCAGCGCCGGCATCTTTCCCGCCTGCACGAACTCCTGAAACTCCTTGATCCAGACATCGGCGCGGGCCTGATCAGGGATGTCGAGATTCCAACCCGAGTAAGCCGTGTTGGTGTG
>JBKOVX010000149.1:0-3254 GCA_046724115.1 Gemmatimonadota bacterium
GCAGTCGCAAGGGACGTGGACTACCGTCACCGCCTGGGACTATTCGCGCCCCCGCCTCACCGAGCAGAAGAAGCAATACAGTCGTCTGGTCGAGAGAGCTTACGTCCGCTGCTCACCGGTGAGGCTGAAGCGCGTGAGGAGCACCGTTTACGGCGCCAACAACGTCCTTGTCAGGGATGAGGGCGAGGTGGATGCCCGCGACCAGATGCACATGGTCTGGGACCGGCCAAAGTCTGGAACCGCCGCCAAGAGTGCGTTCGAATCCGTCTGCGGAATCATTGCCAGAAAGGCGGGTTCCAAGTCCGTTCCTGCCACCGCGGCGCCGTCCAAAACGGCGCCAAAAAAGGCGGCGACGAAGAAGAGCTAAGGGCCTGCGGGCAGCAGCGCCCTCGCTACATCTAAGCTCAAGCGGAACAATAACTTAACTGATGAACTTGGCATCTGAGATTCCATGCCAAGAACGTGATTTTAGGCATCCCTAAAACGTGCCCCGCTGGCAAGGCGGTTGCTCTATACATAAGTGCGTTTTCATAAGGGGAGCCTTCAATGATGCATCTAATCGAATCCACGAAATCAAACCGAAAGAAACGGTCAGTAGGCGGGACCATTTCCAGTGTGATATTGCACGTGCTCGTGATTTTCCTGGCTGTTTTCGCCACCGCCCGAGCGGGCACCCGGAAGGCGGACAGGGTCAAGGCAGAGAACGTCAAGTTCATGGAAATAAAGAAGGAGCCTCCTCCGCCGAAGAAGGACGAGCCTCCTCCACCCAAGAAGCCAGAACCGCCGAAGCCAAAGACTCCGGAGCCGCCGAAGCTGAAGGTCGTCGAGGCGCCGAAGGTCGAGGCCCCGGCCCCGCCGAAGGGCTTCCAGGTAGTTCCGCCGCCGGTCTCGATCCCGACCAAGCTGCCCACGATCGATTTGTCCAAGGCAGTCACCAACGAGAATGACTTCAGCGGCAAAGGCGTCGCTGGCGGATCATCCAATGGTGTGAAGGGCGGCACGGGCAAGGAGGGCGACACCGGGAAGGACGCCGGCGTCAAAGACGACCACGGCCCGTACATGGAGTTCCAGGTCGAGAAGCCGGTGGAGAAAATCGGCGGCGACGCCCCGGAATATCCGTCATCGCTCAAGGACCAGGGGGTCGAGGGCCAGGTCCTGGCGCAGTTCGTCGTCAACGAGAGCGGGCGCTACGAACCGGGCACGCTCAAGATCCTCAACTCGAGCAATCCAGCTTTCACCGCCGCCGTCAAGGAAGCGCTCCCTCGCATGAAATTCTCGGCGGCGCAGATCGGGGGTAAGAAGGTGCAGCAGCTGGTGCAAATGCCGTTTCAATTCCATCTCACGCGCTAGCAACCACCGATCAAGTAAAGCCGCGGGGGGTTTCCCTCCGCGGCTTTGCGTTGCTCGGCAAAGAAAAACAGTCCGGCGTCTTCGACCCGCCCGGCCCGGAATCGGCAATACAGGCGCGGTGTATTATCACCGGATCAGGTAGATTCAAACGCTCATGAATCGAATTCTCCTCGTCGGAGCACTGGCGCTCGCCGGACTTGCTCCGACGTTGCATGCGCAAAAAACTCAGCCTCGCCCGGTAACCCGGCCCAAGCCACAGAAACCACTGGATGTCCCACCGGCGGTGGTCGTGCTACAGGTCGATACTACTCCGGGCGACTCGACGCGGACCATAATCCAGCGCGATTTCGACTACGGCGATCGCATCCAGCCGTTGATTCTGGACGACGAGTCGCTGGCGGACATATGGCGGCCAGGGGACAAGCGGATCAACTTCGCGCCGTTGGCACAGACGCGCGCGACCTTCGTTGTGCGAGCGCGTCCGACGGCGTCGGGACTGCACGTCGAGGTCTTCGACTCCCCGCGTGGGCGCCTGCTCCAGGAAGACTATTTCAGGGTGCCGAGGCTGCCCGCCAACAGGCTGGCGGCGGTCCGCGACTCACTGTCTGAAGCGCTCTCGAGAAAAGCCGACGCGACGAACGACGCGGTCGCTGCCAACGCCGCCGTGCGAGACAGTCTGCAGCGTGCGGCGACGAAGCCCGTTCCGATGAAGACAACCCGCGATCGCGCCAACGCGCGCCGTGCACAGGCAGCGCGCGATTCGATCTCGCGCGATCTAGACCGGCGCGATCTCCTTCTGCGGGCGAACGCGGCACAGGACTCGATCCACTCCGATTCCGTCTTGACCCGGTTCCAGACGAGAGATTCGGTGATGCGAGATTCCGTGCGGCGCGAGCGCAGACTTGGCATTCACGTCGTCGCCGACGAGATCGAGCGCTGGATCACGGGGACGCGCGGCATCGCCGCCACGAGAATCGCGTTCATCGACGGCACCAAGCTCAAGATCATCGACAGCGACGGCGCGAACGAGCGGGTCCTGCCGACTGCGGGCGCGGCGCTCTCCCCCGCGTGGAGCCCATCCGGCAAATCGATCGTTTACGTCGACGCGGACGATCGGGGGACGCGAATCGCGCAGTTCGATCTGCGGACGATGCGGCCGCGACTGTTCTCTGCATCCAGTCGCGGCCTGAACATCACGCCGGTATACACCAGGGACGGGAAGAACATCGTCTGGGCGAGCGGCGGCGACGCGCCGGCGGAATTGCTCCTCGCCAATGCGAACGGCGAAGACACCGTCGCCGTTCCTTTCGTGGGGCGCCGAGGCGCTGAAACGACGTCGCCGAGCTTCAGCCCCGATGGAAAGCAGATGGTGTTCATGTCGCCAGTGCCACTGACGCCCCAGCTCTACACGATGAACGTCGATGGAACCGGGCTGAGGCTGTTGACGCCGATCGTTCCCGGAAAGCGCAGCTATCGAACGGGACCGGAGTGGTCTCCGAACGGCGACGAAATCGCGTACCAGCAGCAGAGCGGTGATTTCCAGGTCTGGTCGATCCGACTCAAGGATCGCGTGATGACTCAGCTCACGAACGAAGGCGAGAACGAGGATCCCTCCTGGGCGCCCGACGGTCGTCATCTCGCGATTACGCGACGTCTCGGCGCCATTGGAGATGCGCGCAACATCTGGATTCTCGACAGGCTGACCGGGCGGCTGCGTCAGCTGACGCAGAACGGAGATGCAAGGCTCTCGGATTGGTCGCCACCCTTGCGGCCAAACTACTAAGCGAGGGGTGAACTCACGCTACGAGCAGTGACCGTTCCCCACAGCAGCAAGTCAAGAGGAAGTCGAACGGAAAACTGAGACCAACCGCCACCTCAGAGGGAAGAATGGGAACAACCGCGCC
>JBKOVX010000457.1:0-3894 GCA_046724115.1 Gemmatimonadota bacterium
GAGCAGGCCCTCGAAAGTGACTGACAGCGTGGCGCGGCTTCCGCTGGGGATCGCCTCGACGCCGTGGTAGCCCGCCGCCCGCATGCCGGGACCGCTGGTCACCCAGGTGAAGCTTCGACCGGGATCCAGCTCGGTGACTTCCCATAACGCGGGAAGAAATCCCGGCTGGCGGATGCGCGCGCGACTTCCCACTCTGAGCGGTCCGCTGTCGAGGCGACGCGCGCTGACCACGCTCTCCGTCCACTCCGCCCAGTGCTCGACGTCGGTAGTGACGGCCCACACTCGCTGCGGAGGCGCGGCGATGTCAACTGAGACTTGAAACGTACGGAGCTGGGCCGCCTTTGTCTTTTCCGGATGACTGGGTGTCACGTAAGGTTTCTACGCAGCTGCTGTGTCGCTCGATCCTCGGCCAATTCGGTTGAGTAGAAAGCCAAGCACGAGCATCGCGCCACCGATTACGACTGAAGCCGTTGCCACTGAAAGCATCGTCGGGAGCTGCACTCGCCAGTCGTTCATCCTCGAGAAGATGGCGATGACGAAGATCGTTGTCCCGAACGACGCGAGAATCCCACCGATTCCCATTAAGCCTGCTGCGAGACCTGTACGCATCAATTCCCCAATTGGAGTGGTCGAAAAATAATCGATCCGCGCTACCGGGCTGGAGTCAGGATGATATTGCGGTACTCGATTGGACCATGGTCGCCCTGCAGATAAATCGGGCCCGGCGCGCCCTCGTTGCTATCGATCGCGCCGCCGGTGATGCCGGGAATCTCCTCATTGGAGATCACCTGCCTGCCATTGGCAACGACCGTCAGCATTCTGCCGACGAGCGTGATGTCGAACGTCTGCCACTGGCCGGCGGGACGTGCCGCCATCTCGCTTGGTGCGATGAAGCCGTAAATGCCACTGAAGCGATGCGAGTCGGGTTCACGACCGTAGTCGTCCTCGATCTGGACTTCGTGGCGGCCGCGAAGGTAGACGCCACTGTTGCTCCCCGCCGGGTAGCGAAACTCGACGTGAAGCTTGAAGTCACCGAACGTGCGCGCCGTCCGCAGGTTGACACCCGACTTGGGGCTGGTTAGCACGCCGTTGCGCACGAACCACTGGTTGGGCGCGCCCATGGGCTCCCAACCTTTGAGATCGTTTTGACCGAGTAGCTTGATCGGCATACTCCACAATGGCGCCTGTGTACGCGCCAGACGAGGTGCGCGCACGCCCTGCCAGCTGGATGTGGCGTTGTCGGGGAAGACCATTCGCCCGACCAGACGGTCGCCTTGAAGGCGAAACACCACCCGCAGATCACCGTTGCCGCTTTCCCACTGGTGCGGCACCGCAAAGCGCAGCGAATCCCCTTCGGCGATGATTTCCGAGATTGGGCGAGCGCTACCAACGATGCCGACGATGCGCCCGACCAGCGCGTCGCGCCCCGATGAATCGATCTCGATCCAGGACGGCGCCGGGCCGTGGAGCGTCGTGACGGTGATGTCCCAGCGCCCGACCAGTCTTACATCGCGCGGTGGTGGAACGAGTCGATGCGCGTTCGGCGGCGTCGCGGCTCCGGCCGCTGCCGCCGCGATAAGGAGTGCAAGAAGCCGATTCATTGAGTGCCTCTGCTCAGGCGTGGCCTGCCCAGGCCGGCTGGCCTGGCTTGTAATCGACGCAAGGATCGTAGCGTCCAGGCGCTTCAACGTAGCGCTGCGCCTGGGTCATGCCAATCTCCGATGTGAAATAGCCGAGCAACGCCAGCTCCTTCATCATCCGGAAATATCCTTTCGGCGGCTTCTCGGAAATCTTCGTCGCCGTCGTGGCTGCGGGTACTGGAGGGGTTTGTTGTTTCTCACTCAGAAACTCGTCCGACTTCCTCTTTGCTTCCGCCTTTCGTTGTTCCGAGAAATTGAACTGCTCCCGATCCAGAGCCTGAAGCAGTGTGAGCCTCTGCTGCGGCGTGGCACCCATGAAGATGACGCCGTTCTTTTCCATGCTCGCGTCGTTGAGCTCGCGCATACCGTCGCGAAAGATCTTTTCGTCCTCAGGGCTGTAGCTGTCTCTCACCATCAGCGCCATGAACGCGCCCGTCTTTGCCGCCTTGGCGCCCGGAGTATTCGTCGTCGGCAGAATCGTATCCGCGATTTCGTCGAGGAAGGCGATGTCATCCGCCGTGAATGCTTCGCCAGCCGTCGAACTCTTTTCCGTGCGGCAGCCGGTGATGAAGGCGCTGCTGCCGATCAGAGCGACGCCGCCAAGCAGCGCGCTGACGCGCAGCACAGCCTCGCGGCGGGTGATCATTTCCGGCGTGTCCAGAATACCAATATCGTTATCCGTCATTTGTTGGCTCCGATCAGATGTTGCGGCGCTTTAGCTCGTTTACCGCGTAATCTGCCGCCCGCGCGGTGAGCGCCATATAGGTAAGCGATGGATTCACGCACGCAGCCGACGTCATACACGATCCATCGGTTACGAACACGTTCGGCGCATCCCAGACCTGGTTGTGCGAGTTCAGCACCGAAGTCTTGGGATCGCGTCCCATCCGTGCGGTGCCCATCTCGTGAATCCCCATTCCGGGAAAGTATCCGGCGTCGTAAACCTGGACATCCTTGACGCCGCTTTCCTGGAGCAGCTCGGCCATGTCGACCTGCATGTCGCGACGCATTGCGCGCTCGTTCTCGCCGATCGCGCAGTCGATGGCGATCACCGGCATTCCCCACTTGTCCTTTTTGGTCTGATCGATCGAGACCTTATTGGCGTGGTTGGGGAGCATCTCGCCGAAAGCCGTCGCGCCGATCGTCCAGCCGCCGGGCATCGACATCGCGTCCTTGAACTGTCCGCCCACGCCGAGCTCGGCGACAGCTCGTCCCCAACCCTCTCTCCCGGCGCCGCCCTGGTAGCCGAAGCCGCGCAGATATCCACGCTTGTCGCCAAAGAGATTTCTGTAGCGAGGGATATAGAAGCCGTTGGGACGACGCCCGAAATAATACTTGTCGTCCAGTCCCTCCAGCTTGCCGTTGGCGCCGGCGCGGAAGTGATGGTCCATCAGGTTGTGACCGAGCTCACCGGAGCTGCTGCCGAGTCCACCGGGCCAGACATCAGTGGCCGACCGCATGAGGAGCCAGGTCGAGTTGAGCGTCGATGCGCAGAGAAACACGACCTTGGCCTTGTAGTCGGTCATCTGGTTGCTGAGCCCGTCCATAACTCGCACACCAGTCGCTCGCTTGGTGTTCTTGTCGTAGAGGACTTCACTGACGATCGACCACGGCTTGAGCGTCAGCTTCCCGGTGGCCATCGCGTGTGGCAGCGTCGACGACTGCGAGCTGAAGTAGGCGCCGTAGGGACAACCGAGCCAGCACGCATTGCGATACTGACACTGGGAGCGGCCATCGTGGGCCCGTGTGAGATTCGCGGACCGGCCCGGAATGATGCGTCGGTGCGGACCAAAGATCTTGTTGGCTTTGTCAGCCACCAGTTGCTCGCCGCAGTTGAGCGGCATCGCCGGCAGGAACTGGCCGTCGGGTAGCTGCGGCATTCCTTCGCGGGAACCGTTGATGCCGGCGTGTTTTTCGACGTAGTCGTACCATGGAGAAATGTCCGCATAGCGGATCGGCCAATCGATGGCGACGCCTTCCTTCGCGTTCGCCTCGAAATCAAAATCGCTGTGCCGATAGCTCTGGCGTCCCCACATCAGCGAGCGTCCGCCGACATGATATCCGCGGAACCAGTCGAACCGCTTTACCTCCGTGTAAGGCGAATCTCTGTCCGATGCCCAGTAGTCGAGGTTGGTTTCGTTGAGTGGGTAATCCCTCTTGAGGACCGGATACTCTTCTTCCATCGCGCGGGTGCGGCCGCCACGATGCGGATACTGCCACGGCGCCTTGGTTGCGTTCACGTAGTCCTTGATGT
>JBKOVX010000049.1:0-5711 GCA_046724115.1 Gemmatimonadota bacterium
CTTCGTCCTCGGCGGCGGGATCGTTCCCGGCTCGATGGTTCTCGTCGGTGGAGAACCGGGTATTGGCAAATCGACGCTGCTCCTTCAGGTGGCGGGGCGCCTCCAGGAGCTGGGCCATTCCGTGCTCTACGTCTCGGGAGAAGAGTCAGCGCTGCAGGTGAAACTGAGAGCCGAGCGACTCCACGCGTCCACCGAAGAAGTCTCACTTCTCAACGAGACCCTCCTCGAGACGATCATCGCGACGGCAAGCGCACAAAAGCTCGATGCAGTGGTTATCGATTCCATCCAGACGGTTTTCACTTCCGATCTGGAGGGAGCGCCCGGCAACGTCGGTCAGGTTCGTGAGTGTGCCGCGCGTCTGATGCGCTTCGCCAAGGAAACCGAGACGACCGTCTTTGCCGTCGGACACGTTACCAAGGGTGGTGGGATTGCTGGTCCGAAAACTCTCGAGCACATCGTCGACACCGTTCTTTACTTCGAGGGCGAGGGAATGCTGGAGCACCGCGTCCTCCGCGCCACCAAGAACAGATTTGGTAGTGTCGATGAGATCGGCGTTTTCAGAATGACGGAGGAGGGTCTGATAGCTGTCGAGAATCCTTCGGAGCTCTTCCTCGGCGATCGTCTGAATAATTCGTCCGGCAGCGCGGTGACTGCTTTGCTCGAAGGCACGCGTCCGGTGCTGATCGAGATCCAGGGTCTCGCGGCGAAGGCTGGCTACGGAACGCCTCAGCGCGTGAGCACCGGCTACGACGCGCGTCGCCTGGCATTGCTCCTCGCTGTGCTCGATAAACGAGCAGGCCTATCTTTCTCGCAGCTCGACGTCTTTCTGAACGTCGTCGGAGGAGTGCGAATGCAGGAGCCGGCTGGGGATCTGGCGGTTGCGAGCGCGCTCGCCTCCAGCGTCTACGACCGACCGGTCGCCAACTCCGCGGTTTTCCTCGGCGAGGTGGGACTGGGCGGGGAGATCAGGCCGGTATCGCAGGCTGAGCGACGGCTTGGTGAGGCAGCCAAGATGGGTATGACCACAGCGTACATGGCGGAGCGCGGAGTTCCGAAGAAGAGCGCGCGGGGGATTGAGGTCGTAGGGATTCGAACGATCAATGAGCTTTTCGGGCAGTTGTTTCACGACTAGAGAGGGGCGAGGGACGGGGGGCGAGGGGCGAGGGGTCTGCGAATGCAGATTCGCGGCTAAACCGTCTATCGCGTTCCCCCCTCGTCCCTCGCCCCTCGCCCCTCGTCCCTCGTGAAAGACGTCGGCGTCATAATCGTGGCCGCTGGTAGCGGAACGAGGACCGGATCCGCGGAACTGAAGCAATTCCGCTGGGTCGCCGGAAAGCCGATGCTTTTGCACAGCATTCAGACATTTCAGGCGCGCGAAGATGTGGCGATGGTGGTTTGCGTCCTCCCTCGCGAGTACGTCGGAGATCCGCCGCCGTGGATATTTCAGAGCGACTCCGACCGTCTGTTGCTCTCGGTCGGTGGCCGGCACCGCGGCGAATCGGTCGCGAATGGTCTCGAGGACCTGCCGAGCGAGTGCCAGATCGTAGTGATACACGACGCGGCGCGTCCATTGGTCTCGAGCGAAACAATCGCGCGGGTCATCGAGGAGGCGAGAAAAGGGAATGGGGCCGTGGCCGCGCTTCCCGTCGCCGACACCCTGAAGCGCGTCGATTCCAGCGGCAAGATCGTGGAGACCGTCGATCGATTTGGGTTGTGGCGAGCGCAGACGCCGCAGGCATTTCCGCGTGAGGTGATCGAGCGCGCCCATCGCGAGGCGCGGGAGGCAGACAGGGTTGCGACCGATGATGCAGCGCTGTGCGAGCAGATCGGCCTGACGGTGGTTGTCGTCCGCGGCAGCGAACGCGCGGTCAAGATCACCGAGGAGAACGATTTCGCGTTCGCGGAGGCGCTAAGTATCTTCCGCGAATGAAGCCCCAGCCGATGGTCGTGCCGTTCTGGTCGCCGGAGGAAGTCGAGGCTGCCATTGATGGAACGCTCGCTCATCTTGCCGCGGGAAAAGTGCTCGCTTACCCGACAGAAACCGTCTATGGATTCGGCGGCGCGGTGGATGAACGTTCCGTTCAGCAGCTCGTCAGCCTCAAGGGGCGCGCACCTGGCAAGCCATTCCTTTTGCTCGTCGCCAGGAGCGAGATGATCACTGGACTCGGGCTACACCTCACGGGCTACGCATCGATGCTGGCGGCGAAATTCTGGCCTGGTCCGTTGACCCTGGTGTTGCCGGGCGGAGAGAAGCGCGTACCCGCCCGGTTGCGCGGACCTGAAGGCGGTGTGGCAGTGAGATGGACGCCGCACCCTTCGCTGTCGAGACTCATCCTCGCCCATGGTGATCCGATCACTTCGACCAGCGCCAACCGACCCGGCGTTCCACCCGCGACCTCGGCAGATCAGATCGTGAGTCAATGGAGCGAGGCGATTCTGCGGGGGACTCTCCGCGTTCTCGACGGCGGCCGCTTGCAGGAGTCCGAGCCCTCTACGGTCGTCGATTGCACCGGCAGGCTGCCGCGTGTCATACGACCGGGCGCCATCTCCGCCACTACTTTGAGAGAGAGCGTGCCCGATCTGGTCGGTGACGCATAGACAATGAATCTTCTCTTCGTCTGCAGCGGCAACACCTGCCGGAGTCCGATGGCCGAAGCGCTGGCGCGCAAGATCGCCGAACGCCGGGGCATCAAGGACTTGAATGTCTCGAGCGCGGGGACAAACGCCTGGGAAAACGTGCCGGCAACCGATGAAGCGCTCCTCGTTGGAATGGAGCGCGACATCGATCTCACTGGTCACCGCGCGCGAAAGCTCACGCCGGCCATCGTCTCCGAGGCGGATCTCATTTTCGTGATGACGCCGGGGCACATCGAGCAAGTCAAGCAGTTGGGTGGGCGGGGAAAAGTTCACGTGATCGACGAATACGCGTCGGGCGTTGCCAACCAGGGAATCACCGATCCGTACGGCGGCGACCTCGAAGCCTACCGCCAAACGGCTGACATGCTCGAACAGGAATTGGAGAAGCTGTTCGACCGCATCGGCAGCTGAGACCGACGTGAACGGACTTCCGGGCCGCCTCGTGCTCCTCGGCCATCCGGTGGCGCACTCGTTGTCGGCGACGTTCCAAAATGCCGCGCTCCGAGCGGCCAAAATCCCGCTCGTCTATGAGGCGATCGATGTGGCACCCAAAGAGCTACGTGTCGTTCTCCGACAACTGAAGGATGCGAATGCGGCGGGGAACGTGACCATTCCGCATAAGCTCTCGGTGCACGCGAGCTGTGACGAGCTGACGGAGATAGCTGCGCGTGTCGGAGCGGTGAACACGTTCTGGTTCGAGGGCGGCCGGCTGCACGGAGACAACACCGACGTCGGGGGATTCGAGGCCGCAGCGAAAGCTCTGCTCGGCGGCGATCCGGTGGACGCTCGGGTTGTCCTGCTCGGCACCGGGGGTGCCGCTGCAGCGATTCTGACTGCGATAGAGCAATGGACGAACGCCCGCGTCTCCCTAGTCGGACGTCATCCGGATCGGGCGGCAAAGCTGGCGCGACGGTTTCGCGATGTCGCGCGCGCTGAAAAGAATCTTGACGGTCCTCTTGCCGATGCGACGTTGCTGATCAACGCCACGCCAATCGGCCAGCAGGACGACGAGATGCCAATCGAGATCGCGAAGATTCCGAGGACCGCGGCGGTAATGGATCTCGTTTACCGGCGCGGGGGAACGCCGTGGGTGAAGGCGGCAAGGAAGCGCGGAATTCGTGCTGCCGACGGGCTGCCGATGCTCATCGAGCAAGGCGCGCTGGCCTTCAAGAGCTGGTTCGGCAGGGAACCGGACCGGGAGGCAATGCGGCGGTCGCTGGTTTAAGGTGGTTCTCCGGGAATCGTCAGCTCGCAGAATGCGTTTCTGGTGCTCTCGACCTGCTGCTCCCGCGAACCTGCGTGTCCTGCGACCAGCTGATGTCGCACCATGAGACAGGAATCGTCTGCAGTCTTTGCTGGTCGCGACTGGCGCTCCTTCCTTCGCCGCAATGCCAGCGGTGCGGTCACCCTGTCTCCGCCGAGGCTTGCCGCTGGTGTGAGTTGCTGCCCGCGTTCGTCCGCGCAGTCCGGTCTGTCTGCTGGATGCCGGTCGAGCCGGCTTCGAGCATCGTTCACGCTCTCAAGTACGACGGCTGGACCGCGGTAGCCGAAGAGATCGGGACGCGGATGAGTCGGCTCTCGTGGCCGCGCGATGTGGTCGAGGAACGAGCGGCCGTAATTCCGATTCCGCTGGCCGCAGCGAGAAAACGCCAGCGTGGCTATAATCAGAGTGCGCTAATTGCACGCGCCCTCGCGACGCGTTGGCGCGTTCCAATGTGGGACGATGCGGTTTTTCGCAGTCGCGAAACCGCGACGCAAACGCGGTTGACACCGGAACAGAGGCTGGACAACGTTGCAGGTTCGTTTTGTGTCGGGAGTGAGCGCCGCGACGATCTTCGCGGGTCGCACGTGATTCTCGTTGACGACGTGGTCACGACGGCAGCCACCCTCAACACCTGCGCGAAGGTGCTGTACGAAGCAGGCGCTCGGATAATTTCTTACGTGACATTCGGCCGCGCCCACGCCAGTGGCGATCGGCTATAACTGAACGGAGCAAATGGAATGGCGACAAGGGTAGGCATCAACGGATTTGGCCGAATCGGGCGCCAGGTTGTGCGCGCGGCGAAAAACGACGGCGTGGCGGACCTGGAATTCGTGGCGGTGAACGATCTGACCGACACGAAAACACTAGCTCACCTCTTCAAGTACGATTCAGTCCATCGCACCTATCAGGGCGATGTCGAAGCCGGCTCGGATTCGATCACGATCGATGGCGATGAGATCAAGGTCCTGGCGCAGAAGGATCCGGGCATGCTGCCGTGGAAGGATCTCGGTGTCGATATCGTGCTGGAATCGACCGGCCGATTCACGGACGCTTCGGCTGCCCGCAAGCACATTGACTGCGGCGCGAAGAAGGTGCTGATATCCGCGCCAGCCAAAGGTGAGGACATCACCATCGTCATGGGCGTCAACAGTGACAAGTACGACTCGTCGAAACACACCATCATCTCCAACGCGTCGTGCACGACGAACTGCCTGGTGCCGATGGTGAAGGTCATTCGCGATACTTTCGGCTTCAAGCACGGATCGATGGTCACCATTCACAGCTACACCAACGATCAGCAAATCCTCGATCTCCCGCACAAGGATCTTCGTCGCGCCCGTGCCGCTGCTCTCTCGATGATTCCCACGACTACCGGTGCCGCCAAAGCGACGTCGCTGGTAATCCCGGAAGTGAAGGGAAAGATCGATGGCAGCTCCATCCGGGTGCCGACGCCCGATGTGTCTTATACAGTCCTCACGGTGGAAATCGAGAAGACTGGCGCCACGAAGGAATCCGTCAACGACGCCTTCAAGAAGGCGGCTGCCTCGGGTCCGCTGCAGGGAATTCTTCGCTATACCGACGAGGAGCTGGTGTCGAGCGACTTCATCGGCGACGCTGCGTCGTGCATTCTTGATTCAAAGGTGACGAATGTCATCGATGGCACTCTCGTCACGGTTCAGGGCTGGTACGACAACGAGTGGGGCTATGCCTCGCGCTGCGTCGATCTGCTGCGCTACATGGGACAGCGCCTCTAGTCGATCGAACGATGGCCAAAAAGACAATCCGCGATCTCGATGACGCGGTCGTGAGA
>JBKOVX010000275.1:0-4433 GCA_046724115.1 Gemmatimonadota bacterium
TGACGCTGCGGTAGGCCCCCTAGGTCCTATAGGTCCCTTCGCTCCCGCGGGCGCGACCGGAGCTAACGGCGCGATCGGACCCCAAGGTCCGGCAGGACCAGCAGGCGCAACCGGAGCGAACGGAGCTGACGGCGCGACCGGACCGCAAGGTCCAGTGGGACCAGCAGGTGCAACGGGAGCGAACGGGGCTGACGGCGCAGTCGGACCACAGGGCCCGGCGGGACCCGTCGGTGCTACTGGTGCTACCGGAGCCACCGGCCCTGCCGGACCGAACAACGTGACGACGTCGACGGCGACGAACCTCTCCGGTTTCCTGAAGGGCAATGGCGCAACGGTCTCAGCGGCGGCTGCAATCGCGCTGGGCACGGACGTCACGGGTATCCTCCCGTCAACCAGCCATCCAGCGCTGACTGGAGATGTGACGACGCCGTCGGGCAGTGTGGCCACCACGGTTGCGCGAATCAACGGCGTTGCACTCAGTGGGCTCGCGACCGGTATCCTGAAGAACACCACCGGCACCGGCGCACCGAGCATTGCGGTCGCGGCGGATTTCCCAACGCTCAACCAGAGCACCACCGGCAACGCAGCGACGGCGACTAACGTCGCTGGGACAGGAATCACAGGTGCCACTCTCGCGGCGGGCGTGGTTTCATCGTCGCTGACCAGTGTCGGAACACTTACCGCACTCACGGTCAACGGCGCCACCAACATCAACGCGAGCAACACTGCGGCGACCAATATCGGAACCGGAACCACTACCAGCCCGGTCGCTGTCGGCGGCGGGTCAAACACTGTCACGCTCGGCGGGGGAACCGCCTTCAGCAGCATCACATACGGAGCCGCAACCACCGGTACGATACCGAATCTTGCCGCAAATGGCACAGTGACGGCGACGGCGACAGTGACCGGATGTGCAGTGGCGAACCATCTGCTCATCACCGCGTCATCCTATTCGGTCACGCAGACCGTTGTCGTGAAGTCGGCAACCTGTAGTGCCGCAAACACAGCGACGGTCACGTTCCTCAACACAAACAATGCAAATGTGACAGCCGCCGGCACGCTGACGTTCAAGTACATGGTGATCAGGCCGTAACACTGGGTGAGCCGGGTACGCGTGAACTATTGCGCGGTTAAATTGGATGGGCCGGTGGCATATCGTCACCGGCCCATTCGCATCTAATGCTCCTCACACCGACATGAAAATCTCCTGGCTGCCGACGATTGCCACCGCGGCGGTGATCGGCACGGTAATCAGGGTGGCGCTCTTTACGCCCTTGGAAGCAAAGCAGGGAGCCGCGCAAAAGATTTTCTACATTCACGTGCCGGCAGCGTGGGTCGCGTTTTTTGCATTCGGCCTCGTCGCGATTGCGAGCGGCGTCTTCCTCTGGCTCCGAGATCAGCGTCTCGATCGCTTCGCCGAGAGCTCGGCTGAAGTGGGCGTCGTCTTCACGACAGTTGTGCTGGTGACCGGTCCACTTTGGGCGCGCCCTATCTGGGGCACCTACTGGGCATGGTGGGACGTCCGTCTGATCTCAACGCTCTTCCTCTGGTTCATCTACGTTTCCTACCTGGTGCTGCGTGGCGCCGTTGAGTCCCCGCCGCTGCGGGCGCGTTATTCGGCTGTGTTGGGTATCCTCGGCGCCTTTCTCATTCCGTTCATTCACCTGAGCGTCTATCTGTTCGCGACGATGCATCCGATGCCGATTGTGGGAAAGCCGAGCAAGCCGTCGCTTCCCAATGAGATGTTGTTGACTCTGATGCTCTCGCTGGTGTCCTTCACCCTCCTGTACTTCGCGTTCCTGCAGTCGCGGTATCGCTACGCCGTCGATCGGGATGCGCAGGCCGAAAGGGCCGAATACGATGCCTGACACGTCTTGGTATTATCACGTCGCCTACACCGTCGCACTGAGCATCTACGCCGGATACGCGTTGAGTCTCTACGTCAGACTGAAGAGAGTGAAGCGCGAACCATGACCGCGAATCTCAACGTCGACATATCGGTACCGAGCGAAGTCTCGGATCCGGTGAACGCGCGCATCCTCGCCGTCTCCGAGGATCGCATTGCGGGGTTCGTCGACGAGCCGTTCGCCGAGATCGCGCTAGCGAGCGGGCTGTCTGAAGAGATCGTGATCGAGAGGTTGCGCGCGATGCTGGCGGCGGGAGTGGTTCGCCGCGTCAGGCAGACTCTGATGGCGACAAATCTCGCGCCCGGCGCGCTGGTGGCGTGGCGGGTTCCCGCCGAGAGAATCGACTCCGCGTTCGCCTACATGTCGGAGCGAGATCCTTTCTCGGGTCACGTGGTCATACGCTCTACGGACTCCGACACTCCGGGATCCGTTTACAGGCTGTGGACGACGCTGAAGGTCCCGCAGGGGTTTTCGATGGAGCGCCATTGCGAGTTCCTGGCGAAGACCGTCGGCGCCGATGCTTTTCGCACCATGCCCGCGAAGCGCCTATTCACGCTCGGTGTGGGACACGTGCGTCGGCGCGGGATGGAACCGGGCTCGCGTAGCGAGGAACCCGGTCGCGTGCTCGACACCAACATCGTGGAGCTCTCGCCATTCGAGTGGCGCGTGCTGACCGCGCTCAAGCGCGAATTCGCCGTCGAAGAAATCACGCCGGATCCGTGGGCAGCGCGGGCGATGGAATCCGGCGTCAACCGCGATGAATTCATCCGTGTCGCGAGATCACTGAGCGAGCGCGAAGTGATCGGCAGATTCTCGACCTTCCTCGAGCACGTCAAACCGTCAGCAACCGGGGAACGCGTCACGCGATACAACGCCCTTTTCCATTGGCGTGTTCCTCCCGGGCGCGAGATCGAGGCAGGTCGGGAGGTCGGCCGACACCATATTCTCACCCACGCTTACTGGCGCGAGGGTGGGCCGGAGTTCGCCCACGTGAACATCATGGCCGTCGCCCACGGCACAGATAAGCAGCTAATACTAGAGCACAAGGCGGCGATCGATAGGCATCTCGCCGAAGGGAACATTCCCGTTCTCTACACCAACGTCTTCTGGGGCGGCCGCAGTGAGATCAAGCCCTCGGAGATCTCGCCAGTCGAGTACGCGAGGTGGGCGCGCCAGGTCGGGCTCGATCCAGAGAGCGGCACGAGGCCGGAGTGACTGAAGGGAAGGTTTTCTTCGTCGGTGCGGGTCCCGGCGAGCCAGATCTGATCACAGTGAGAGGTAAGCGGCTCATCGACTCCGCGGACGCCGTCGTCTACGACGCGCTCGCGAATTCGGCATTGCTTCCACCCGGCGCTCGTGAGACTGGCAGACCGGAGTTGTACTACGTCGGCAAGCGCGGTGGCGCGAAGAACCCGGTCACTCAGCACGAGATCAATGAGCTGCTGGTGAAGCTCGCCCGTGAAGGCAAGCGAGTGGTGCGGCTCAAAGGCGGCGACCCGTTCGTGTTCGGGCGGGGAAGTGAAGAGGCGCAGGCGATGAACGATGCCTCGATCCCCTTCGAGATTGTTCCGGGGATCACGGCCGGCATCGCGGCGCCCGCATACGCTGGAATCCCCGTGACCCACCGCGGACTTTCGACATCGGTGACGTTCGTCACTGGGCATGAAGACCCGGCCAAGCCGCACACCCAGACCAATTGGTCCGCCCTCGCCAAGTCGGGCGGAACGTTAGTGCTGTACATGGGCGTGAAGACGCTGGCGAGCATCACCAACGCGTTGCTGAAGGACGGAATGCCTGCCGAGATGCCCGCGGCTGCCATCCAGTGGGGCACGCATCCGAAGCAGCGGGCGGTCGTCGCCACACTCGATACGATCGCCTCCAAGGTCGAGGAAGAGAATATCGGAGCGCCATCGATCATCGTGATCGGCTGGTCGGTCGTTCTCCGCGACGAGCTCAACTGGTTCGAGAAGCGTGCGCTGTACGGCAGACGCATCGTCGTCACCCGCGCGACTCAACAGGCGCTGGCGCTCTCTGAACGACTGCGGGAGTTGGGCGCCGACGTGATCGAGATGCCGGCAACACAAATCGCCAGACTCGATCTTGCCCCACTGCGTTCAGCCATCGCCGGGCTGTCGCGCTATCAGTGGCTGATACTGACCAGTCAGAACGCCGTCTCGATTTTCTGGGAGCAGTTGCTGGGCGAAGGCAAGGACGCTCGCGCTCTCGCCGGGGTGAAGGTCGCCGCTGTTGGACCCGCGACGGCCGGCGCTCTCCTCGAGCATGGCGTCACCGTCGACGTAATCCCGAAGCGGTTCGTCGCCGAAGGCTTGCTCGAGATGATGCGCGAACGCGACGACGTCTCCGGCAAACGCGTTCTCTACGTCACCGCTGAGAGAGCGCGTGAGGTCTTGCCGCAGGGATTGAGAGAAATCGGCGCACACCTGGACCTCATCGAGGCCTATCGCTCCATCCCCGACGGTGAGGGCGCAGAACGGCTGTCGCGCACAATCGAATCAGGGAAGCTGG
>JBKOVX010000300.1:0-5421 GCA_046724115.1 Gemmatimonadota bacterium
TCTGAGGATTACGCGTCGGGCGAGTAGCGCCTATTTCACCCGAGTGATGAAATCCTCGCGGTGCGGCGGCCGGAAGGTTAGATCGACGGCGAGCCATGTAGTTTTGGCGAAGGGATAACACACCACCGCGCCGAGAACGGAAAGAACGATTCCGCCGTATTCGAGCGCATCCCACGGCGGATTGGGTAGCGTGAAATACATCACCACCACGAATCCGAATGCCAGCAGCACTTCCACGGCGATGAGATTGACCGTGTAGGCGCCAAGGAAATAGTCGGACTCACCGCGCTCGAGCAGGATGCCGCAGGTGGGGCAGCGTTCCTTGATCTTGAAGAACCCGGTAAATAATCCTCCACCACCGCAATTCGGGCAGTGAAGCAGGAGTGCTCGGCCGAGCATTTTCCATGGTGACTGGCGGGAGATATCGGGATGCCGCGACTCAGTCATGGACGACCTGGAGATTCCAGCTTGAGCCGGCGCACGTTTCAGGCCCCGGCTTCGTTTGTCAGTGCCCCCTCACAGCGTGAGGCTGATAGGGCTCTTCGAGCGCCCGGACCTGTTCGGCAGTCAGTTTCACGTCGAGCGCGCGGACGGCGCTCTCCAGATGCTCGATCTTCGTCGCGCCAACTATTGGAGCTGACACTCCCGGCTTTTGCAGCAGCCAAGCGAGGGCGATCTCGGATGGTGCGACGCCGAGCTCTTTTGCAACGCGTCGGCCAGCCTCGATCACGCTCTGATCCGACGGGGAATCGTACAGGTCGACGGCGTAGGTGTCGCTATCGGCGCGCGTGGTCCCTGAATCGGGCGATGGTGTCGTGCGCGCCAGGCGTCCGCGCGCCAGCGGCGACCAGGGTATGACGCCCACCCCTTCTTCGATGCAAAGCGGAATCATCTCTCGCTCTTCTTCGCGGTAAACCAGATTGTAGTGATTCTGCATCGAGATGAAGCGCGCCCAGCCGTTTCTCTCCGAGATGCTTAGCGCACGCGCCATTTGCCAGGCGTATCCCGAGCTGGCGCCGATGTATCGCACCTTTCCCTGATGAACGAGGTGGTCGAGAGCGGCCAGCGTCTCGTCGATCGGCACCGTGCTCTTGAACCGGTGGATCTGGTACAGATCGATAGTCTCTACGCCGAGCCTGCGCAGGCTCGCTTCGCACCCCTGGACGATGTGCTTGCGCGAGATGCCGCTCATGTTTGGAGCATCCGCCATCGGAAAATGCACCTTGGTGGCGAGGACGATCTCTTCCATCTTCGCCATCTCACGCAGGGCACGCCCGGTGACTTCCTCGCTCACGCCCATCGAGTACATGTCGGCGGTGTCGAAGAAATTGATGCCCAGCTCCAGGGCTTTCTTGAAGAACGGGCGGGAGTCGACTTCGTCGAGGACCCATGGCCGCCATTTTGGAGTGCCATAGGTCATGCAGCCCAGGCAGATCCGGGAAACTTCGAGGCCGCTGCGGCCCAATTGCGTGTATTTCATTAGAGATCGTTCCAGTCAGGGAGTTGCAAAAAAACAAGGAAGAATACCAGCTAAGGGCGGTGAGCGGAGCGGCCAGGGGCGGCGTGCTCGCTAGAGGCTGAGCGCAATTGGCTCGGGTTTGTGGCGCTAGCCTCCAGCGGGCTCGGAGCCGCCAAGCCGCTCCGCCCGAAGCCCCTGGCTGGTAGTCTTATTTGGCCTCTAGTGCGCAATCGTCTCCTCAACCCTTTCCAGACATCCGTTGTCAGAAGTTCGACAATGCATATGGTCGCCTACGAGTCTCAACACTCGGTGAACGATATCCAACTCATCACGCGTGTGGTTGCTGGCGATGCGGCCGCCGAACGTGAGCTCTACGAGACGTATGTGGATCGCATTTACCGGCTGGCATTTCGGCTCGCGGGTGATGACGAGCTGGCGCGGGATTTCACGCAGGCGACGTTCATTCGGGCTTTTGAAAAGATCGGAAGTTTTCGCGGCGAATCATCCCTCTCTACCTGGCTTCACTCGATCGGTCTTTCGGTAACGCTGAACGGATTGAGGAAAACAAAGCGGCAGAGAAATCGTGAGGCGCCGATGGAAGAGGGAATTACAGTCGGCTCAGCGAGAGTTGAGGCAGAGCCGGATTTGAAGGAAAGACTGGCGAGGGCGATCGACTCGCTGGCGGACAAATACAGGACGGTATTCGTGATGCACGACGTGGAAGGCTATACGCACGAAGAGATCAGTGGGACGCTCAACATTCCGGTTGGAACGTCGAAGTCCCACCTGTTTCAGGCGAGAAGCAAGCTGCGCGTCATGCTGGCGGATTTTGCCCCGGAGTGGGTGTCATGACTGAAGACAAATTCGAAGAATTCCTGAAGAAGACGGCGCAGGGCTACAACACGCCTCCGGCCCGCGTTCCCCGCGAAGAGATGTGGGCTGCGATCGAGGCTAAGCGCGCTGCCGGTCCGCGAGTAGTCTACGGTGGCGGCGCAACGTATGTGGTTGGCCAGCGGAGATTCGGGACGAAGGTATGGCTTGGTGCTGCGGCGGCGGCGATGCTGCTGGTTGCTACAGGCGTCGGCATCGGAAGATGGACTGCCGGGCCGACAAGACCAGCGGACGCTACCTCGCCGCCGTCGCAGTCCGTGGTCGTCACGCCTCCGGCTAATGCCGGGAGCGAGTCGACGCCCGAGCCTACTTCTAATGCGTCGACCCCGAGCGCAATCGCGACCGGCGTTACGGAAAAGAGCGGCCGCGAACATGGGCCGGCGGAAAGGATCGGCGTAGCGAGGCCCCCATCCGGCAGCGTTGCGAATGGCAATCCTGCGATGCCTGGCTCGAGCTCGGCCTACCAACTCACCGCAGTTCAACACCTCAGTGAAGCAGAGGCGCTACTGACTTCGTTCAGAACGCGCTCGACCGCAGATCAGCAGATGGATGCGCAGCTCGGAGCATGGGCGCGCCAGCTTTTGAGCAATACGCGTCTGCTGCTCGATTCACCCGTCGCCAACGATCCACAGCGTCGTCCGTTGCTCGAGGATCTGGAGCTCGTGCTCGTCCAGATCGTTCAGCTATCGCCCGGAAGCACGCCGCAGGATCGTGAGCTGATAGAAAAAACGCTACAGCAGGACCATGTAATGACGAGGCTGCGCACCGCGATTCCAGCGGGCGCGCAGCGTGGTAGTTGAGGAACCCTTAAATGACTATGAGAACACTACTCACCGCAGCAGCAATAATTTCCTCGGCGATTGGAGTCGGCGAAGCTCCCGTCAGCCATTCCACATATGACTCGAGCTTCGCGCCGCTGGGTATCAGCGTCGCGAACACTCAGCTAAGCGAGGAATTCGCCTCGCTCGACCGACAGGCGACGCCCCTTCCGCCGGAGCCGTGGGCAAAGGCAGACTCGGCAGATTCTCTCTATCGTCTCGCCCGCGAAGCGATGTCGCGCAACGACTACAAGCGGGCAGCGGAGCTCTTTCACCAGATTCCCGAGCGTTATCCACGGTCGACCTACGTATCGCAGGCGATGTACTTCGAGGCGTTCGCGCTCTATCGAAGTGGCGGTGATGACGATCTTAGCGAAGCTCGCGATCGGCTCAATCAGCTGAAACAGCGCGACGCGAAGATCTGGAAGAGCGATGGCGCTGTCCTATTGACGCGAGTCTGCGGCGAGCTGGCCAAGCGTGGAGACGAGGCGTGCGCGTCGGACATCGAAAAGACGGCGCAGAAAGATCCGCCGGCGCAGGGCGGTAAGAGCTGTCCGGACGAGGACGACGAGAACGACGATCGGATTGCCGCGCTTAACGCGCTGATGCAGATGGATGCCGATCGCGCGATGCCAATCCTGAAGAAGGTGCTGGAGCGTCGCGATCCGTGCTCGGCTGGTCTCCGTCGCAAAGCGGTGTTCCTCGTCTCGCAAAAGCGGACGCCAGAGACAGCGAGCATTCTGATGAACGTCGCGCGCACCGATCCGGATCAGGAAGTTCGCGAGCAGGCGGTGTTCTGGCTATCGCAGGTACCAGGATCGACGGGGTTGCTCGAGGAGATCCTCCGCAGCAACGCGGACGAGAACATAAAGGAAAAAGCGCTGTTCTCGCTCTCGCAGCAGAACGAGCCGAGGGCGCAGCAGGCCCTGCGGGAATTCGCGCTGCGTGAAAGCGAGTCCGGAGACCTGCGCGAGAAGGCAATCTTCTGGCTCGGTCAGCGGCGCTCGACTGATAACACCGAGTTCCTTCGCACGCTGTACTCACGGCTCACGAATCAGGATCTGAAGGAAAAGATCCTCTTCTCGCTCTCGCAGCAGCGGGGAGCAGGGAACGAGCAGTGGTTGATGAACATCGCCGTCAACTCGAAGGAAGACATCGAGCTGCGCAAGAAGGCTCTCTTCTGGGCGGGTCAGTCCGGCGTCGCGATTCCAGAACTGGCCTCCCTCTACGATCGGCTGGGCGCGGGAGATACCGAGATGAAAGAGCAGATCATCTTCGTGCTCTCCCAGCGGCAGAAGGATAAGGCGGCAACCGACAAGATGTTCGACATCGCCAAGAACGACAAAGACCCTGAGCTGCGCAAGAAGGCAATCTTCTGGCTTGGCCAGTCGCACGATCCGCGTGTGCAACAGTTCCTCATGGACCTGATCAACAGATGAAGACACCAGCCATGACCCAGGTGGCGAGGACAATTCGTGTCGTCCTCGCCGCTCTGGCGGTGGCGGCAGCTGCCGCCCCCGCTCAGAGCATCGCGAGCAGGGTCGCTCGCGTGAGTAACGGCACTGTCCGCATGTCGTTCAAAGTGAAACCGGGAATTTGCGGAAGCGGTAATTCGATCTGGCACGTAGGCGGCAGGGGCCGGACGACGTGGGGCGACAACTGGAGGAGCTCTCGCGATGTCGAGTACGACATCGACTGCAGCACCGGTCCCGCGCGCCTGGTACTCGATCGAAGCGGCGGTGAGATCACCGATGTGAGGTTCTACGTCGGAGGCCAATGGCGACCGGCTGGATCAGACGTCGTTGATCTCGGCATGGTGCCGGCGCGGGACGCGGCCGATTATCTGGTTTCGCTCGCTCAGAACGAGCGCGGAAGCATGGGAGAGAAGGCCGTGTTTCCGGCGACGCTCGCGGACAGCGCCGATATCTGGCCGGCGTTCCTGAAGATCGCGCGGAATCCCGACGTGCCTCGCACCACCAGAACGCAAACGGTGTTCTGGCTTGGGCAGGCAGCGGGAGATGCGGCCACCGGAAATCTGAAGGACATTGTCGGCGACAACGGCGTGGACCGAGAGGTGCGCGAGAGCGCGGTGTTCGCTCTGTCACAGCGGCCGCGTGACGAGGGCGTGCCGGCGTTGATTGCTGTGGCGCGAACGAACAAAGATCCGGAGATCAGGAAAAAGGCGCTATTCTGGCTCGGGCAATCGCACGATCCGCGGGCCCTCGACCTGTTCGAAGAGCTCCTGACGAAGAA
>JBKOVX010000445.1:0-1885 GCA_046724115.1 Gemmatimonadota bacterium
TCGAGCGGCAAATGCTCGGTGGCGACCACGCTCACTTTGAGACCACGCGTAGTCAATGACGCGGCGACCTCGAGACCGATGAAGCTGCCACCGATGACGACGGCTTTTTTGGCGGCGCCGATTTTCTCGATAATCGTCCGACAATCGCGAAGCGACCGGAGATAGAGAATCCGATCGCCGCCGGGGATGTCGAGTCGGATCGGAGACGCACCCGTCGCAATCAGCAGGCAACCGTAATTGCGACTGGTGCCATCGCTCAGCCGCACGGTTTTGGATTTGGGATCGAGTCCGACGGCCTCGATGCCAGACAGGAATTCAATGTGCTGCGCATCGTAGAATTCCTTCGGATGGAGCGGCAGCCAATCCTCGGGCGCATTGCCGGCGAGATAATCCTTGGAGAGGTTCGGCCGATCGTACGGCGCATCGCGATCGGGATCGATGACCGTGATCGGTCCACGGTAAGCCTCTCTGCGGAGCATCTCGGCGCAGGCGTTGCCGGCGGCGCCTCCGCCGATGATCACGACTGATTTTGGGCCCGCGATTGGACGTTCCTCGAACAGGACGCGCTCGGGCGCGCGCGACGCCTTTATGCGGTGCGCCTCGCCCTTCAGCTGTCCCGGATCTCGCTTGCGCACGACCCGCACGATGTTGTTCTCGATTGCCACATCGTATGACGCCAGGTCGTTTAGGGCCGGCGCGCAGGATGCGGCGCCGTTGTGCAGCGCGAAACACGCGTGGTGCCAGGGACAGCGGATGGTTTCACCTTCGACCACTCCCTGCTCGAGCGGCCCGCCGTAGTGCGTACATCTGGCGCCGACGGCGAACCAGTTCGGCTCGACGTGCGCGAGCAGAACCGGCTCCCCAAAGGCATGGCCCAGCACGAGCTGACCAGGACCGACGTTGCTCATCTGGATCCCTTTGGTGAGATCCGGCCCGGTCAGTTCGTTGGAGGGTTCGCTCATTTCAGATGGTCGAGAAGGTTCTAAGAGTAAACGGAAAATGGGGGATGCATTGAACGCTAGATCCCACTCCTTAATTAGTCAAGGTTTGCTTTGACTTATTCGGCGAACCGTACTAAACTTGAGGGGAATGACTGATATCAGCCGTCGGGCCACGACAGGAGAGAGTAAGGGAACGCGCGCGCGACTTCTCGCACTTCTAAGGGAAGGCGAGTGGACCGTCGATGACCTCGCTGCCCGGCTCACGGTGACGGACAACGCCGTTCGCTTCCACCTGGACGCGCTGGAAAGATCGGGAACCGTGGAGAAGAGGTCTCTCCGACGGAGCGGTGGACGAGGCCAGCCAGCGGTTCTTTATTCACTCAGCGCCACTGGAGAAGAGGCATTCTCGCGCGCTTACGCGCCATTACTGATCGCGTTTCTCGAGGAGCTTCGCGAGCAAATGAACACCGCGCAGCTCGTCTCATTCCTCAAGCGAATCGGCAAGCGACTGGGCAAGGATGTACGCACAACGTCGGGCTCGCTGGCAAGTCGGGTAAACGGCGCGTCGCAGCTCCTCAATGGGCTGGGCGGGGTGACTTCTGTCGAGAGGAGCGGGAACACGTATCAGATCGTCGGACGCGCCTGTCCGGTGTCACGTGCAGTGGAGGCAGATCATTGCGTCTGCGCCGCGGTCACATCGCTTGTCGCAGAAGTAGTTGGCGCCAATGTGACGGAGAGGTGCGATCGCTCGGGACATCCGAGGTGTTGCTTTGAGATCTCCTCAGACCACCGCGCCCGAACGACCGCTCACGGTTGACAGTCGGCGATTACTGTACCGTGATTGTTCCCGCCATCGCCGCTCCATGTACGGAGCAGTGATAGTTGTAGGTCCCTGCTGCGCTGAAAGTCCTGGCGTAGGTTCCCTGATCCTGCGTTGGCGACGT
>JBKOVX010000420.1:0-7155 GCA_046724115.1 Gemmatimonadota bacterium
GCACGGCGGCGCCAACGAACAGGTGCTGCGAATGATCACTGAGATCGGCAGCGTCAAGAACGTGCCGAAGTTCATCGAGAGCGTTAAGAGCGGAGAAGGCGGCCGGCTGATGGGATTCGGCCACCGCGTCTACAAGAGCTACGACCCGCGCGCCAAGATCGTGAAGAAGCTGGCCGACGATGTCTTCAAGGTAGTCGGCGTCGACAAGGATCTGGAGATCGCTCTCGAGCTGGAGAGAATCGCGCTATCCGACGATTACTTCACGTCGCGGAAGCTCTACCCCAACGTCGATTTCTATACAGGGCTTATCTATCGGTCGATGGCGTTCCCGACGGATTTCTTCACCGTCCTCTTCGCGATCGGTCGGATGCCAGGCTGGCTGGCCCAGTGGGAAGAGATGCTGCTCGACAAGGAGCAGAAGATCTCCCGGCCGCGACAGATCTACATCGGACAGGGGGAACGGCCGTACAGGAGTAAGCTGTCATCTAAATAGTATGGGCCACGAATGAGCGAGGAGCGTCTGCGCCGGCTGCGAGCGATCGCGATTTCGATTGCCGGATGGAGCGCCATCGCGTTGCTCTTTTCGCTGCAACGGCTCTTCGGTTTTGCAATCCGCGGCATCGAACCAGCCTGGGACCGGCTGGCGCTGGAAATGGCGATCACGTGGGGCGGCTGGGTGATTGTGACGCCCATCATATTCGTTGCTGTTCGCCGATTTCCTCTCTCCCCTGAGAATCCCAAGCGGGTCGCCTTCCACCTTCCGATCGGCATCGGCGTCGCGCTCATTCATTCGATGATTGTCGCTGCGATCACCCCGCTCTTCATCTGGCGACCATCGTTCCTGCCGATTCGTGACATGTTCACCGGCAGGCTAGCTAGTGCAATCGCGTTTGAAACACTGATCTATTTCATGGTGGCGGCGGTCCTGTCGGCCTGGATGTACTCGAGGGAGTCGCAACGGCGTCAGGTAGCCTTTGCACGCGCAGAATCGGATCGCGCGCGCGTCGAGGTCGAGGCCAGACGACTCGAGGGAGAGCGGCAGCGGCTGGCGGCGCGGCTCGAGGAGATCCATCACCGCGCGAGTGAACCCGCGACCCTCGCCGTACCGGCAGGCGGGGGGCTGATGAAGCTCCCGCTCGGTTCCATAGACTGGCTCCAGGCGGAAGACAACTACGTGCGGCTGCACGCCGGCGGCCGGTCTCACCTCGTCCGCACGACGCTGAGCGCGCTCGAGGAAAAGCTGGCGGCCGCCGACTTCGTAAGGATCCATAGATCGGCGGTGGTGAGCGTGCCAAAGATCGCCCGGCTCAAGCGGGTCGCTTCCGACCGGTATGCCGTCGTCCTCGCCGATGGAACTCAGCTGCGAGTCAGCCGGGCCTATCGAAAGCGTCTAGTAGCAGCCATGGAGTCACCACTGGCCCCCTGACACCGTCGCTTCGCCACATTCGGCTTGAAGCGAGGCGTGGCCGCCGAAAATCTTGCGGTCATGACCATTTCCAATCGCATGTGGCTGGCGGCCACCGCCATCCTTCTTGCGCACGACGCCGGCGCCCAAAGAGCAAGCTTCGCCTCCCTGAACGGAAAAACGGGGCTTCCAGTCCAAAGATTCGATGTCGACTGGCCGCATTCGGCGATAGAGTTCTCGGTCCGCTTCATGGCGCTTTCGACCGTCAGAGGGGCGTTCGGCAACTTCGGCGGGACCCTGATGTACAACCCGAGCTCGATCCCGCTGTCATCCATCTCGGTCGTGATTCAGACCAAGAGCGTCAACACCAACGTCGCATTCCGTGACAATGACCTGAAGAGCGAAAACTTCTTCGACGCCGAGAAATTTCCGTTGATAACCTTTCACAGCGAAAAGATCGAAAAGTCGAAGGATGGCTTCATCGCGCGAGGCCCATTGACGATGCACGGCGTCACCCATCCCGTCGCCATACACTTCGTGCAGATTCATCCGGTGTCGGCCGACGCCTGGGGCAACCGACGTGTCGGCTTCGTCGGCAAGCTCTCGCTGAGTCGCAAGGATTACGGAATTCTGGGCACGAGGTTCTGGAACTCGGAGTACGATCCCGGCAAGATGTCGATCTCCGACAATGTCGACATTGACCTCACGCTCGAGGCCGAGGTGAACCAGGTCGAGCGGTGGACGGCGCCAAAAGCAGACTCACTCCTCGCAGCGGCCAGGACGAAAGGAATGAAGACTGTGCTCTCGGAATTTCACGCCGTAGCGACGGACACTACGTCCGAGCTCGGCAAAAACAGCGAGGGGATACTCAGTTCCGTGACGGTGAAGCTCATGCACCGCGGCCAGTACGCTGATGCGATCGACGCCTACAGACTGGCAATCGATCTCCACCCGGACGCGTCCTGGGCCTACGCGGGACTGGGCGAAGCTTACCTCATGACTGCCCAGAAACCTTCTGCCGTAGACAACTTTCGGAAAGCGCTCGCCACCGACAGCACCAACACCGTCGCATACGAGTACCTGCGGTACGTCCGGTGACGGCCATCGGCCTTAACCTGGACTCGCGCCCTCCACTGGCTTCACTCCGACGATTACGTCGGCCGTCTGGTCCACGTCATTCCACGCCCTTTGCATGGATGATCCGACCCGCGATGCGACACTGACCGGCGCCACAGCGACGATCGTCGAGCCCGATCCACTGAGCGTCGCGCCGAACGCTCCGGCGGTGATTGCCGCGTCGACGACAGAGTCGTAGTCGGGCATCAGCTGGCGACGGAAGGGAACGTGGACGACATCATCGAGTGCGTAGGCGAGTAGCTTCGCATCTCCCGACGTGAGCCCGTCGATGAGCGCCGCCGCCTTAGCTATGGCGGCGATGGTGGTGCGATATGGTAATGAGGCCGGCAGTACCGCACGCGCAGCGGACGTCTCGATCTCCAGCTCGGGAACGGCGAAGACCAGCGCAATTTCCGGGTGAATGCGCAACGAGGAGAAAGCATATTCTTTTGCCGAGTCGTGCTGCGTGTTGACGCTCAGGACGGCTCCGCCAAACACCGCTGCTCCGACGTTGTCGGGATGACCCTCCTCGCGTGAACACAGCGCGGCGATCTCTTCGCGGTCCATGTCGAGTCCGAGTGATTCGCTGGCCAGCATTGCTCCCGCGATGAGCGCAGCGGCGGAGGCGCCGAGCCCGCGCGCAACTGGGATTGTCGAGGTCGCCTGGTACTCGATGCGCTTCGGCATCAGGTGAGCGCGCGACTGACACGCAATCTGGAAACCACGGTGCAACAGGTCATCTTCCGCTGTCTCAGCGAGATTGGCGACTGCACCTGAGCGTGTTATCGTCACGTGCTCGACATGTCCGCTCTCAGTCACGTCTACAGAGGCGGATAGCCACCGATCGACCGCGACGCCAACGCAATCGAACCCGGCACCGAGATTGGATGTGCTCGCCGGGACCTTGACGCGTGCCTTCATCGCGCCCGTTGTCTGGAAGCCGATTCTGCGAGGACTCGCTCTACCGCGCCGATCTCAGCGTCGATTTCGATCGGTGCGTTGGCCAGGGGCTGATTCGCATCTTTATGGTAGTCGATCAGGATGCCCGGGTCCTTCAGGATGTGCCCGGTAAGAACAGCGACTACCCGGTCTCCGGGCGAGATCGTCCCGTCGCGCAGCAAGGACCGCGCGCCCGCCACACTCGCCGCGCTCGCCGGCTCGCAACCAACTCCGCTGGCGTCGATCACTGCTTTCGCCTCGAGAATTTCAGCGTCCGTCACAGCCAGAACGACTCCGTTGGTCTCGCGGATCGCGCGCACGCCGCGATCGTACGACGCCGGGTCGCCGATCTTGATCGCCGTCGCTACTGTCTCCGCGCGCACTGTCTTCCGCTCCGCGAATCCGCTACGAAAACTTCGCGCGAAAGGCGCGGCACCCTCCGCCTGCACCGCCGCCAGTCGCGGAGATGATTCGATCAGTCCCGTCTTCCGCGCCAGACGAAGTGCAGCCCCAAACGCGGAAGTATTGCCCAGGTTCCCCGCCGGGAGCACGATCCAGTCCGGGGCGCGCCAGCCCAGCTGCTGCAGCATCTCGAACACGATCGTCGTCTGACCAGCGATCCGGAACGGGTTGATGGAATTCGCGAGATAGACGCCGAGTCTCTCCGTGGATTCTCGCGCCAGACGGAGGCAGTCGTCGAAGTCACCGCGCACCAGCAGGGTGCGCGCGCCATAGGCTAGGGTTTGCGCCAGCTTGCCGAGCGCGACCTGACCCGCCGGCACGAGAACGATCGCCGGAATTCCCGCCAGCGCGGCGTAGGCAGCGAGTGACGCCGAAGTGTTGCCGGTCGATGCGCATGACACCGCACTGGCGCCGATGCGCTTCGCGTGACTCACGGCGACCGTCATCCCGCGGTCCTTGAACGAGCCGGTCGGGTTGTGGCCCTCGTGCTTGAGCATCAGCTCTGGAACGTTCGCCCAGTCTGCTACTCGCTCGCGTGAAAGGAGGGGAGTGTTACCCTCCCACTGGGTCACCAGATCGCCGTCGGTTATTCCTGGCAATACCAGCTCGCGATATCTCCAGACACCGGACGCCACGGCATCGCTCGCGCCCGTCGTTCGAGCGACACCAACCCTCTCATCGAACATCGCGCGCAGAGCTGCGACGCGCTCCGACGGAAGCTCGATCTCGACCGAGAGCAGCCCGCCACACTTCGGACAACTCGTGCGCGGATCGAGCTCACCAAGCTCAGTCCCGCACGACTCGCAGCGAAGCCGATTCGCCGAGCCGCTCTTCAACGAGTTCCCGCCAGCTTGAGCACGTCGTTAAGTACGCCCGCCGCAGTCACGGCGGCGCCGGCTCCCGGGCCGGTGATCACCAGCGGGTTGGCGCGATACCGACGAGTGGTGAACGAAAAATGATTGTCCGTTCCTGCCAGCGACGCCAGCGAGCTCGATCCATCGACAGCCGCAATCCCGACGCGCGCTTCGCGCTTGGTCACTGTTGCGCGATAGCGAAGCACCGTTCCTCGCTCACGCGCAACCCGAATGCGCTGCTCCCACTCCGCGTCTACCTCGTGGAGGCGCTCGAGAAAAGCGTCGGGTGCAACCTCGCGTAGTGATTCCGGAACGAGAGACTCGACCTCCACATCAGCGAGCTCGCCCGAGAACCCGATCAGTCTGCCAAGTATGAGTGCCTTGCGCGCGACATCCATTCCGGAAAGATCATCGCGTGGATCGGGCTCGGTGTAACCGCGCCTCATCGCCTCGCGCAAAGCGGTGGAGAAGGCTGTCCCGCGCCCCATCTCACCGAGCAAGTAACCGAGTGTCCCCGACGGGCAGGCTTCGATGCGCAGAATATTGTCGCCGGATTCGGCGAGCTTCTGGATGGTGTCGATCACCGGGAGACCTGCTCCGACCGTTGCCTCGTGCAGCACCCGCCGACCATCTGCTGCCGCGGCGTGCGCGAGTGCGCGGGCGTCCTTCTCCGGGCCGGCGAGCGGACGCTTGTTCGCCAGGACGATGTCCATTCCGTGTGCCAGCGCCTGCTCGAGCACCGGACCGGTATCGCCTGCCGTCACATCGACCAGAATCGGGCGCGACAGAGCGTGCGCAGTAATCGCCGCGATTGCCTCTTCAGCCGTAGCGTGAACTCCACGGCGCACGCCTGAGAGCGGCGTCCGCGCCGACTTCGCGGCGATCAGCTCTTGCAGGCGCTTCGCCGAGAGTCCGCGCGCGTCGAAGACATAACCGCTGCGATCGATGACACCCACCACCCGCGCTTGCACCTGTTCTCCCGCACGGGAAGAGTGCGTCGCCATTTGGGCGGCAAGCTCTCGACCGATCTGGCCGAAGCCGAGTATGACGACATCGGCGTGCTCCGGATGGACCGCCGCACCACCACCGATCTTGCCAAGCCGAAACGCGGAATGAATCGCCCGCTGCGCCTTGCCGGCATCGCTGCCTTCGACGACGAGTGAGATGTTGAGCTCGCTGGCGCCCTGGGCGATCGCCACGATGTTGACTCCTTCATCGGCCAGCGCGCCAAATAGCCGCGCTGCGACGCCCGGCGTTCCCGCCATCCCCAGTCCGACGACGGCGATGGTGGCGAGGTCGGGTCGCACTTCGATCGCATCGATCTCTCGGCGTGCGAGCTCCGGGGCGAACGCTTCGCGTAAGGCCGCCGCCGCCGCGCTCGCCCCGAGGGTGGGAATGCCCATGCAGATCGAATGCTCTGACGACGCCTGCGATATGAGGGAGACTGAAATGCCGGCCCGCTCGAGCGCGCCGAACGCGCGGGCGGCGACACCAGGCACGCCGACCATGCCATTTCCGGCGATTGTCAGCAGGGTCTGGTCGGCAATCGCGGTCAGAGCTTTCACCGGGCGACGGGCGCGGCCCGCGGTCGGCTTCCTCTCGCGCTCGACGACGATCTCGGTGCCATGCGCGGTGGGATCGGCGTAGGGACGGATGATGAGCCGCGTTCCCGCCTGCAGCGCGATCAACGAGCGCGGGTGCAAGACTTTGGCGCCGTAGTAGGCGAGCTCAGAGGCCTCGCGCACATGCAGCACCGGAATCAACCGTGCGTCAGGAACGACGCGCGGATCTGCCGTCAACAGCCCCGGCACATCCTTCCATAGAATCACATCACGAGCGCCGAGGACTCGGCCCAACAGAGTAGCGGTGAGGTCGGACCCGCCCCGCCCGAGCGTGACTACTTCCCCGGCGGGTGAGCGACCGACGAAGCCCGGAACGACTGGCACCACGCCGCGGTCGATGATTGGGCGCAGGACATCGTCCGCCGCTCGAGCCGTATCCTCGATGTCGGGGCTTGCGTTTCCGTGTGGGCCGTCGGCGCTCACGACATCGGTCGCCTCGACGAACCCTGCCGGGATGCCGCCGGCGGTGAGTGCCGCCGCGAGAATTCGGGCCGCAATACGGTCGCCTTGTGAGAGGAAGGCATCTGTCATCGCCGGCGTCAGCTCACGGCGTTGAGCGATCTCCACGAACAATCGGTGCAGCTCCTCGAACGTCTCGACGATTTTCGCCTGCAGCGCTGCTTCATCGGGGCCGACAACTCCTAGAGATCGTGCGGTGGCCAGGTGTCGGTCGCGCAACACATCGATCGCGGCCCGCTCTTGCTCGCCGCCGGCCGCGCGATGCGCGATGTCGAGCAACTGATCAGTGACGCCGAGC
>JBKOVX010000271.1:0-2016 GCA_046724115.1 Gemmatimonadota bacterium
CCTGCCCGTCTCCCATCTCCCCAGCCCATTTCAAACTGGCATTCAAATCCCATAGCGCACCGCGTCCGCCGCAAACGCCAGCGGCTTCCTCCTAGTCTCCTTATCGAAAACGCCTCGGGGCACCGTTTTTCCCCTAAGGCCAAATGTCCGCTCCGAGGCGTTTCCGATCAAGGCTAGCGACGATCCGGAAGTTATCGCTCGGTGGCTCCGAAATGCATAACGGCGGCCATTTCTGTGAGTAGTTCCTATGTTGAACCCACCCGGCCTCTCTTGCGCGGATTGCGAGGATGGAGGCGCTAGCGTAAGATGTCCAGCCAGTGCCCGATACAGCCTCCATCGTCGGCCGCACGTTGTCCCACTACGACCTCCTGGAAAAGCTGGGCGGCGGCGGGATGGGCGTGGTCTACAAAGCCAAGGACACACGTCTCGGCCGGAGCGTTGCGCTGAAATTCCTCCCCGACGACATTTCCCGGGTCCCTCAGGCAGTCGAGCGATTCCGCCGCGAAGCGCGCGCTGCATCGGCGCTCAATCATCCCAACATCTGCACGATTCACGACATTGGAGAATTCGAAGGCCGGCCGTTTATCGCCATGGAGCTGCTCGAGGGACAGACTCTCAAGCACCGTATCGCCGCGAAGCCCATCGAAATATCGGAGCTCCTGGAGATCGGTATTCAGATCGCTAACGGGCTCGATGCGGCGCACTCGAAGGGAATCGTACACCGCGACATCAAGCCCGCGAATATCTTTCTCGTGGAACGTGGGCAGGCAAAAATTCTGGATTTTGGTTTGGCCAAGCTAACGCCCGCCGTTCAACTTGCGGCCGAATCGGCGGGCGCATTCATGCGCACGCAGACGCATGTGCTCGATGAAGATCAGCTGACAAGCCCAGGCAGCTCCATCGGCACGGTCGCGTACATGTCGCCGGAACAGGCGCGGGGCGAAGAGCTGGACGCACGCTCGGATTTGTTTTCGCTCGGTGTCGTGCTCTACGAGATGGCTACTGGGTCGGTGCCGTTCTCGGGCGCAACCTCGGCGGTCATTTTCGACGGAATTCTCCGTTCCGCACCCGCGCCTGCGCAGCAACTAAACCCGCGCCTGCCCCTAACGATGGAAAATATTCTCGGGAAGGCGCTCGAGAAGGACCCTGACCTGCGGTGCCAGACGGCTGCTGAACTCCGCGCCGACTTGAAGCGACTCAAGCGAGACACCGAATCCGGCCGCCGTCCCGCCGCTGATAAGAGCGGTTCGGGTTCCGGCACTAACCTGGCTGCAGACAAGCAAAAATCAGTCGCGGTGCTCTACTTTGAGAACCTGAGTGGCGCTAGGGAAGACGAATACTTCCGCGACGGCATGACGGAAGACATCATCACCGAGCTTTCTAAGATTGCAAGCCTGCGCTTATTCCCCCGCGCGGAAATGCTCCCGTACCGCGATAAGCCTGTTACCGCCCCGCAGGTCGGCCAGGAATTAAAAGCAGCCTGTGTTCTCGGAGGCAGCATTCGACGCTCGGGCAACCGCTTGCGGATTACCGCCCAACTGGTGGAGACTTCCACCCGCCAGTCGCTCTGGGCTGAGCGCTACGATCGCGAACTCAAAGACGTTTTCGAAGTGCAGGATGAAATCGCCCGCAGCATCGCGCAGGCGTTGCGCATCACGCTTTCTCCGAAAGAAGAGAAGATCATCGCCAGCAAGCCCACCGAAAATCTGCAGGCTTATGATTTCTACCTTCGTGGGCGCAGCTATGCCCGCCAGCTCAGCCTGGAGTTCGCAATACAGATGTTCGAGCAGTCCATCGCGCTCGATCCGGATTTTGCACTCGCTTATGCCGGTCTGGCCAACGTCTGTGGCCAGTACCACGAATGGCGCGAGCAACATCCGCGCTGGATTGAGAAAGGCCTGGCAGCCTGTGAGCGCGGTTTGGCCTTGCAGCCGAACCTGCCGGAATTGCTCGTAGCTTGCGCCCGCCTTGCCTACACGGAAAAGAAGTATGAGGAAGCCTGCCGCTATGCCGAGG
>JBKOVX010000196.1:0-5995 GCA_046724115.1 Gemmatimonadota bacterium
AGTACGCCCGAGCCATCCGCTCCAGCGTCATCCCGAACACGACGACACCACAACCGTCGACGGCCTGCGTGATTTTGCCGCAGGGCACGCCGGTCCAGAGGGCGATCTCCTGCAGAATCGCGCGCTGCACGTTGTGCTCCCGACGCTCGTAGCCGCGCGTCGGCCAACCCTTCTGGTGGGCCATCGCCAGCATCGCCGAGTGCTTGCCGGAGCAGTTGTTGTGGAGTCGCGTGGGACGGCCGCCGTTCTCGCGAACTATTTTCGCGCCGCGCTGCGAGGATGGGTCGTGCGGACCACAGGCAAGATCGCCCTCCTCGAGTCCGATATCGTGTAGCATTCGCTCGACGATCGCGACGTGCTCAGGCTCGCCGCCGTGCGAGGCGCACGAGACAGCGAGCTGCTCTTCACCCCAACCGAGCGAATCGAATCCGCCGGAGGTGAGAAACGGAATTATCTGGAACGGTTTGGCGCAGGATCGCCAGTAAGTAAAGGAGTCGGGGTCGCGTGCGGCGCCAAGAAGCTCGTCGCCTTCTCCAACCACTGCCGCGTGTACACGATGCTCCGATTCGGTGCCTTCACCGCGAGTGACAGCGACGTCGAGCTCGTAGGTTCTCATGGCGTTCCGCATTCTGAGCGGCAACGGAACTGGTGCGAGCAGTGAGTGGCGCTGATATCAGCAACGAGCTGATGACGTCCGGACGTCACGGTGCGCCGTTCGCGGCACAGGCATTGGCCGTCGCGCCACAGAGGGAAGTCAGGGCGTAGTGAACTAGCAGCTGACATCTACGCAACTCGCTGCTCGCACCCGTTCTTTTGCCCTTTCCAAACTTTCCCTCGCCAGATGCCAGTTTAGAATAGCTTAATCTGTATTGCTTCCTTTGTGTACCGTCTCGGATCGCGGCGCATGTCGGCGAGGACGTTGTTCAATTCCGTCACGGTCTTCACGAGCTGATCGTAAAGCTGCTGGTCGGTGAACATCTTCTGGATGGTTCCCTTCCCGTTCGACATCGCGCCAACCAGGGAATCGGCGCGCGAGACGACGCTGACGAGATGGACGTAGAGCGTGTCGTCGCGCAGCAGTCGACTGACGGTACCGTTCGCTCGGTTGATCTGCCCGATGATGCTATCGGCGGAGGCGACGGCGCGGTTGAGACTGTAATAAAGCGAGGGATCGTCGAGCAGCCGGCCAATCGTGCCTCTCGGATTCTCGAGACGAGACATCAGCGCACTGGTGCGGTTTAGGGTCTCGTTCAGCTGATCGTAAAGCTGGCGATTATTCACCAGCTGGCCGAGCGTTCCTTCGCCGCGATTGATGCCGTTGGTGACACGCTTCAGATCGTGCGTCAGTCCGAGGACTTCGGTTATCGCTCCCGATGCCTGTTGCACCACGGCCTCATAGTCGATCGTGGGAGCTATGACCAGCGTATCGCCCTCATGGAGTGTGCGATATCGCGGCGTTCCGACAGTGATGTCGTAGACCTTGTCTCCGAGCAGTCCCAACGTCTTGATTTTGGCACGTGAATCCTGACGAACCTGTTCGCGGAGGGTGTAGTTGACCTCGACGATCAATTTGAGATTGCGCGTCGTATCGGTGTCGGGCGGTAGAAACTCGATTTCCTTGATGCTGCCGGCGAGTTGTCCGGCGACTGTCACTGGACCGCCTACACGAAGGCCACTGGCGTTGCCGACGAAGCTCACCAGCCGATAGCGCTTGCCGAAGAGATTCCCCGCCTGTCCCAGCTTCAGAATAGCGATGCCAACGACGATCAGGGCGACGAGTATGAGGATGCCGACCTTGAGCTGGTCCCAGGTTATGAACGAGGAGCGTCGCACGATTTATCTGCGCCTAGAAATTCGCGGAGTCATACCCATCCAAGCCTTCACGGTTAGTAAGCATTAAAAGCCGCCAAGGAACTCACGAATATAGGGGTCATCGCTCCCTGTCATTTCCTCGGGAGTCCCAAAGAAGCCGATGCGACGGTTGGCAAGCAAGGCAATTTTGCTCCCCATGCGGAAGGCCGACCTGATGTCGTGCGAGACGACGACGCTGGTTACGCCAAGCTCGCGCTGCAACTTGAGAATGAGATAGGTAATCGTTGCGGTGGTGAGCGGATCGAGACCGGAGGTCGGTTCGTCGTAGAGCATGATCTCCGGATTGTTGGCAAGGCCTCGGGCGATTCCCACCCGCTTCTTCATGCCGCCGGAAAGCTCGGATGGAAACTGGTCCAGCACCCGGTCAGCCTCGAGATCGACGAATTCAAGCTTCTCCCGCACACGGTTCTCGATCTCGTCCTCCTCCAATGTCGTGTGCTCGCGCAGCGGATACGCAACGTTCTCGTAGACCGTCATGGAATCGAAGAGAGCCGCGCCCTGAAAGACCATCCCCATCTTTTGACGCACCTTCAACGCATCGTCGAAGGTCAGATGGGTGATGTCTTCCCCGTCGATCGACACCTTGCCCTGGTCGGGAATGAGGAGTCGCAGTAGCAGCTTGAGGATCGTCGACTTGCCGGTGCCCGATTCACCGACGACGACGATGGTTTCGCCAGACCTGGCGGAGAATGAGACGTTTTCGAGAATCGGCTCATCGAACGCCAGCCAGACGTTCTCGATGCTGATAACTCTTGGTAGCGGCCTGGTCTCGGTTTGCGTACCGAGGGATTCTTCGGCGACCTCCTCGAGCTCGTTGCGAATGGCCGCGCGGACTCGACTGGAATCGTGTGCGCGCCTCGGCATCGCCGTCGCATCTTTTTCACTGGGATGGCGGCGCTCCCCTTGCTGTCGGCGGCGATCTTCGTCGTCGGTCATGGCTGCAAGATCGAGAGGAGGACCTGGGTCAGGAAATAGTCGACGACCAGAATCAGGATACTCGCGGTGACCACGGTGCGCGTGGTCGAGTTGCCGACCCCTTCGGTTCCACCGGTAGTATTCAATCCGTAATAGCAGGCAACGAGCGAGATGATGCCACCGAACACGAACGGCTTCGCCAGACCCTGGATGAAGTCGTTGGGGATGTAGTGAAATGTGAAACCGCCCGCGAGGATCTGCTCGAACACGGTCTTCCAGTACAGCGCCACCGGCTTGCCGAGATAGAACTTGGCGATGACGCTCCCGCCGAAGATCCCGACGAGGTCATTGATGATGGTTAGCACCGGCAACATGATAAGAGCAGCCAGAACTCTTGGGGTGACCAGCTTCTTGATCGGATCGGTTCCGAGAGTATTGAGCGCATCGATCTGCTCGGTGACGCGCATGGAACCCAGCTGCGCCGCGATTCCCGACCCCACCCGCCCCGCGACCATCAGTCCCGCCAGCACCGGCCCCAGCTCGCGGATCATCGATCCGGCGATTAGTCGTCCGACGTAGTCCGTCAAGCCAAATGCCTGCAGCGTGACGGAAGACTGCAGCGCCAACACCATTCCCGTGAAAAAACCCGTGAGCAGTACGATCCCCAACGAACCGACACCGATGGCATCCATCTGCTGAAAGAGGTCCGAGGCGTAGAATGGCTTGACGAAAATGAAGCCGAGCGCCTTCCCTGCCAGAACGAAGAATTCCTGGAGGGAGTAGATGCCACGCTTCGCCGCGTCGTTGAATCTTTCTAGAATCAAAAGATGGACGTGAATGAGAAGTGCGGAGCGTAGCGCGAGATATCGGGGTGGGGCAAGGGGTATGCCCCTCCCTGGAGGTTTTTTGGGGGCTTAAGTTCCTTCAGTGCTGCGAGCTGCGGACTAAAGGCTGAGGGTTGCGGATCAAGAGCTGAGGATTTCGGACCAACAAATTATTCCGGACTTCGGACTAATTGAGGAGTGCGGACTAAGTGCGGATTGAGGACAAGGCGTGCTTCCTCGATGGTCCGCAATAGGTCCTCAGTGGTCCGCAATCCGCAGTAGGTCCGGAATCCTCACTTAGTCCGAAGTCCGCACTGATTAGTTGGTCCGAACCCCTCAATTCGCAATCCGAACCCCTCAATCCGCAATCCGAACCCGACCGAATGATCGAAACAATCTCTCGTGATCGCTTAATCGAGCTCCTCGAAGCCGGGGCCAATCAACGTATCGCCATTATCGGCGACGCGATGCTCGATGTCTATCTGAGGGGCGACGTCGAGAGGATCTCGCCGGAGGCGCCGGTGCCCGTGGTGAGGATTCGCGATCGCGAGCTGGCGCTGGGCGGCGCCGCCAATGTCGCCCAGAACGTCTCGGCGATTGGGGCGCAGTGCGATCTGGTTTGCGCCGTCGGGGAGGACGCCGAGGGACAGGTGATCAAGACGATGCTGCGCGAGATCGACTCGGAGGCGCGGTCGGTGGTGACCATTGGCAGGCGCACGACGACCAAGACCCGCGTGTTGGCGCGGTCGCAGCAAGTCGTCCGGTTCGATGAAGAAGAGGATACCGACATCACCGGTGACGACGTCGTCGGCCTGATCGACGCGGCAATGCGCGCAATCGACAACGCCGACGCGGTGGTGCTGGAGGATTACAACAAGGGCGTGCTGACTCCGGCTCTGATCGCGCCAGCGATGGAGACAGCCAAGCGGCGCAGCATCCCCGTGGTCGTCGACCCCAAATACAAGAATTTCTTCGCTTACAAGGGCGCGACGATCTTCAAGCCCAATCGACGCGAGCTCGAGTCCGCGCTTGGCGCCGCGGTGGACATCGAGCACCCCGAAGCCCTGCCTGAGTCGATCAAGCGTTTAGGCGTCGAGCATCTGCTGCTCACCCTGGGCGAGGCAGGCATGGCGCTAATTTCTGTTGATGGTGAGGTCGGGAGAGTACCAACAACCGCGCGCGAGGTTTACGATGTAGTTGGCGCGGGTGACACGGTAACGGCTTATCTCGCGACCATGCTCGCCGCTGGCGCGACGGCGGCGGAGGCGGCGGTGATCGCCAATTTCGCCGCGGGCGTGGAGGTTGCGAAGCTGGGCGCCGCTACCGTGAGTATCGACGAAGTAATCGAAGCGTACGACCTCTTTGGCGCTGCCGGAACGGCCGAAGCCCCAACGGCTTAGGCGTAGCGCGCAGCTCCATCTTCGGAACGGAGAAGGTTTGCAAGGCTTAACCAAGTCTTTAATCGCGCTCACCGTTTTTTCGTGCGCGTTGACTCGAATTTCCAGCGCCCAGGGTTCTATGCCGGTTCCTCCGGTGTCGCCCGATGTCCCGGATGCGGTCGTCGTCACCAACGGCATCGAGCATGGAACCGTCGGGGATTCCGTAGTCCTGCTTCCAAACCCATCGTGCCCGCTAACGCAAAGTCAGCTGAATGCGGTGCGCGCCGGCGTGGGATCGGCGTTTGTCGGCGTCAACGCCTATCTCTACCACTACTTCAAGAAAGCGTGGTGGTCGGGAGAGCGGGCACCGCATTTTTTCTTTCACGCCGATTGGGACCAGTGGTTCCGCGACCAGGACAAGTTCGGGCACATGTTCGGCGGCTACCATCTCGCGCGCATTGGGTACGCAGGTCTTCGGGAAGCTTGCGTCAGTGACAAGAAGGCGATCATCTGGAGCGCCGCGTACGCGGCAGCGTTTCAGCTGCAGATCGAGATCTTCGACGGACAGTTCAAGAAGTACGGCTTCTCCTACGCGGACATGATCGCGAACACCACCGGCCAGGCGCTGGCGGTGATGCAGGAGCTGCATCCGAGCTGGCGCGCGATCAAGCCAACGTTCTCGTATCACAAGACCCGAGCGCTCCTGAATACGGAGAACGGCACGATCCAATCCGAATTACGTCCATCGCTCGATTACTCCGGTCAGACATATTGGTTTTCCGCCGACGTGAATCAGCTTTTGCCGGATGGGGCCAAGCCCTATTGGCCCTCCTTTGTGCGGCTGTCAGTCGGACACTCGATTACCGACTGGGTACTTCCCGATCCACCCGGCGCCACGGTGAGGGCGAAGCGAAAATTGATGCTTTCGCTCGATTTCGACCCCGAGAAGCTTCCGGGCGACGCGCCGGTCTGGCGTACCATTAAGCACACCTTGAGCTACTACCA
>JBKOVX010000224.1:0-1936 GCA_046724115.1 Gemmatimonadota bacterium
GGTTAGTGTGGCGCTGTTCTGGACAGAGGCTCATATGCATTTGCGTTGTCAGAAAGCTGTTCTCCTCGCCGTGCTGGCGATCGCTGCTTGCACAGATCCGAGCAGTCCACCGGCCATCTCCGCACAATTCGTTCTGCTCGACGTCGATGGACATACACTGCCAGCGACTGCTCCGCCAAGTGTCGGGACCCCTGGTCCAACGATAGTCTCCGGCACTATGGTACTCGACCTCGGTGGAACCGCGTTTTTGTCTGAAGATCGAATCGCGGCCGACGGAACGCGCTACAACGTGACGAACCGCTACATCTATACCATCAACAATTCCAGCATAACCTTCGACTTTCAGGTGGCCTGCCCGATCAACGCGATCTGCGTTGCGCCTCCGACCGGCCAGATCCTCGACAACGGGTTGCGCATCCAGGTGGTCTTTCCTCCGGGCTCCGCATTTCAGGTTTACAACTTCCAGGTCTCGGCGACCTACTAGAAGCAGTGGTTCACTCGCGGTCAGTTCCCGAGCCAGCCGCCAGTGAAGCCCGCTTTCTTCAACCCCGCCACGATGTACGGATTCTTCCGCATCGTCTTCCAGATGAGATCCGATCGATAGTTCTCGATCATGGCGATGATCGGTCCCTGATCGATCCCCAGATAATCGGTATCGAACCAGCCCACTCCGGGAACAATGCGTCCGTACTTTGCCGTTCCTGAAACGAGCGTCGGATTAAAATCATCCACGAAGCCGTAGGTCGTGAAGAGATTGTCGCCGTACTTCTCGCGCATGGCGATCAACGCCGGAACTGTGATCTCCGGAGCGAAAGGCATCGATCCACCAGCAGCCGTCGGTGCAATCGTCCCATCGTCTTCGATTCCATCCGCGGCCGCGCCGCGCGCTCGATACGTAAAGAACTGGCGCGTGCGTCCATTGATCACGAACGTCGTATCGAAAGGACCATCCCCCGCCGTCAAACCCCAGATGTTGGAACCGTAGTCCCTCCATCCCGCCGGATTGGCGATCGCGTAGGATCGCTGCGAGATCGTCGCCCGCCGCGAGTTCTCGAAGTAATCGATCCCATTGCCGCGCATGTACGCGTCCTGGATGCCGCGGAAATCGATCCAGACGTGCGAGTACTGGTGCCCGAAGAGCGGCGGGAAGTTGACGTGGGTTTGCCCGTAGAAATCCGCCCACTTGTAGGTGCTGGTCCACTCGGTCCAGCCCGCCGGATCGATCGGATGCGTCGGCGAGGCGAGTCCGAGAACGTAGACAATCATTCCCTCGTCGTACCCGCGCCAATCCGCCGGAATCCAACCATTCTCGGGCTTCCATCCCATGCTGACGACGCTCGGCGTGTGTACCGCCCACGCCCAGTCGACCCGCAAATAGATCGAATCGGCGTAGGCGCGAATCGCGCTCTCCGTCGGATCGGCGCCCGTGTAGTACGACTGGCAGAACAGAATGCCGCCTAGCAACAGCGACGTGTCGATGGTGGAGAGCTCGACCTGCTCGAACCGGTAACCGGTCTGCATGTCGAGGAAGTGATAAAAAAACCCTTTGTACCCGGTGACATTCGTCGCCTGCGATCCTTGCGGCGCGTTGTAGAGAAATCGCAGCGTGTTCAACGTCCGTTGCGCGGCGTCTGCCCTTGGCACATAACCGCGCTCTATGCCGACCGGATACGCAGTTAGTGCGAATCCGATCGCCGCCACGCTCGAGAAACTTTTTGTCGGCCACCGATCGGGAGTCAGACCGTTGTTTGGATCAGTCTGCTCCCAAAACCAGTTGAATGTGCGCCGTTGGAGTGTGTCGAGAAACGCGGTCTGGCGGGCGTTGAGCGCGCTCGGCGGGATCGGACCGTTGATTCCGGTGATCGACGTCGCGTTGGTGCACGCGCAAAGCGCCGCGACCGCAGCGAGCGAGAACCGACGCATACTTAACCGCGCT
>JBKOVX010000019.1:0-3878 GCA_046724115.1 Gemmatimonadota bacterium
TCGGATAGCTCTCTGTACGGGTCGAGGAGAGAGCGTTCCCGAAAAGGTTCTCGCCGCGCCCTCGGTGAACGCCGTGTGAGTGGCGATTGAGACGAGGCGCGGCTGCGGCCACCTTTTCGGGAACGCTCTCTCCTCTCCCCACAGAGTTCCGTAACTGCACGCGCGCGGAGCGCGCGGGACGCGGAGGACGACCCGGGGCGCGGCCTCGTCACGAGCTTCCGCGGTTCTGTGCCTGGCAGTGCGCTTCTACGGATCTTTGCAGGGAGAGGCGAGGGGCGTTCCGGGAAAGGTGGCCGCAGACCCGCCCGTACTGCAACTCATACGGATTTCGCCGAAGTAGCGGGTCGAGAACCTTTCCGGGAATGCCCCTCGCCTCGACCCGCGCCGAAGATCCATCCGAAGCGCACGCTCAGAACCGGAAGATCTTTCCGAGCGCGCGGCCTATGCGTCGGCCGAACTCGTCGACCGGATCGCGCTGGTTTTGCGCGCCGACGTTGCCCTGGTCGTCGTACATGTCCGGGCCGTGCTCGGGGCACGGGATCGTGGGCAGCGGTAGCTCGGGCTTGTAGTACTCGTTGCGCGTTACGGGACACCACTCGGTCGCCAGGTAACCAGTGGTGGGATCGATGATGACTTCTTTCATCCCGGCGGGCGGGTTCCACGCATTCGGCGACGCGGTCTCACGCCAGCCATTCAAATAAAACTCCGCCCACGCCGGCGCGGCGAGCCGACCACCCGACGCATCGCCGCTGATCGGAGCGGGAACGTCGAAGCCAAACCAAAACGCCGCGACAATTGTTGGTGTGTAACCCACGAACCAGACATCGGTGCCGCTGTTCGTCGTGCCGGTTTTGCCGGCGACGAGTCCACGCACGCCATAGTCGCGAATCGCCTTGCCAGTACCGTAGTCGACCACCGATTGCAGCATCGACGTCACCTGGTACGCGTCGCGCGGATCCATCACCTGCACCATGTTGCGCTGCGGCTGTTCGTCATCCTGCCAAATCGGAACGTCGTCGGCAGTCGAGATGCTGCGCACGAGTCGCGTCTTCACCTTGTAACCGCCATTGGCGAACGGAGCATACGCCGTAACCAGCTCTATCGGCGTCACTTCGGCGGAGCCAAGCGCCATTGACGGAACGTCGGGCAGCGGGCTGGTGATTCCATTCTTGCGCGCGGTCGCGATGACGCGCGGGATCGTCACCGCCTGACTCACCCGCACTGTCGCCGCGTTGGCCGACTTGATCAACGCTTTGCGGAACGTGATTCGCCCCGAGTAGTCGTCGTTGTAGTTCTGCGGTGACCAGACGTTGCGCCCCTGAATGACGTCGATCGGATCATCGTCGACTTCCGAGGACGGCGTGTAGCCGGCCGCCATCGCCGCAGCGTACACGAACGGCTTGAACGCGGAGCCGGGCTGGCGGTGAGCCAGCAACGCGCGATTGAACGCGCCGCGCTCGTACGTGCGCCCGCCCGTAAGCGCGCGGATGTCGCCGTTGCGCGGGTCGATCGCGATCATAGCTCCCTGTATCAGCGCACGGCGACCGCTCTCCGATTGTATCGCCGACGCGCGCCGTCTTACCGCGCGATCAGCCGCGATCTGGGCGTTGCGATCGAGAGTCGTGCGAACGGTCAGGTCGACAATGTCGGCTTGCCCGCCCTGAATGATCGAATCGACAATGCTTCGCACTGCATCGAGAGCGAACGAGTCGTTCGGATCCACCGGGCGCCATTCATCCTTGGCGATCGTATTCGGCGTGGCTTGTAAACCGGGGAGTCTGTTAGCTGAGACGTATCCATCTTTCACCATCAGACCCAGTACGAGATTGCGGCGGTCGAGTGCGCGTTGCGGATGTCGGCGGGGAGTGTACGTCGACGGCGCTTTCGGCAGCGCGGCAAGCATCGCCGCCTGCGGCAAGTTGATTCGGTTGACGCTCTTGCCGAACAGATCCCTGCTCGCCGCCTCCACTCCGTAAACGCCGTTCCCCATGTAGATGACGTTGAAGTAGAGCTCGAGAATCTCCTGCTTGGTGAGCGAGTGCTCGATGAGTCGCGACAATCGCAGCTCGGTGAGCTTCTGTCGCAGCGATCGAGCTGGATACCTGCGGACGGCGAAGGTATTGCGCGCCACCTGCATTGTAATCGTGCTGAAACCCTGGCGGGTGCCACCTGCCTTGATGTTGGCGGCGAGGGCGCGGAAGAATCCGCGCCAGTCGAGGCCACCGTGCTGGTAAAAGCGTCTGTCTTCGGTGGCGATGAACGCCTGTTGGACGAACAGCGGAACCTGGCTGAGCGGGACGTTGACGCGCCGCACTATCTCCAGGCGGCCCATCACTCGATTGTAGCGGTCGAGGATTCGTCCTCCCTGATCCGGCTGGAAGGTCTGGATGTCGCGCGCGGACGGGCAGCCGTCGAAGCCGCACGTCAGCAGCCACACGTCTGTGAAGTAGACCGTTAGAATACTTATTGCGAATAAGCCGAGGAGAATTTCTCGACGTCTCGCTTTAATTGCTGATAAGACCTGGGAAAAATGTATCGTTCAGTCCTCTTTTCGATCGCTATCGCTGCCTGGGCCTGCAATGGCAGCGGTACCCGCTCCGCGGCTGCCGCGAACTCTCACAGCACCGGTTCCACCACACCGGCAACGCCCTCGAATGTCACCACATCAGACACCGTCGGCGGCGCCGTGGGTCCAATCTCCACTACGGACGGGACCGCATCAGGTTCCGCCGACGCGGGAACTTCAACCGCCAATGGTGTAAGCGCCGCGACAGCTTCGTCGGCTGGTGCACTACCCGCGCCAAATCCCAATCGGGTGCCCAACGAGATGGGACGAATAATGGTGCTGGAGTATCACCTGATCACCGACCACAACGGCCTGTACGCGCGCGAGCGGGGCCAATTCCGGAAAGACCTCGAGCTGCTTTACAGTCGCGGCTATCGCCCGGTGAACATGGCCGACGTGCTGGACAAGAACCTCAATCTGCCGAAGGGGATTTCGCCGGTGGTCTTCGTGTTCGACGACGCGTCGCCGGAGCAGTTCCGCTACATCGACAACAACGGCAAGCTGGAGATCGATCCGACGAGCGGCATCGGCATCTGGCTCGATTTCAAAAAGACGCATCCCGACTGGGGGAACAAAGCGGTCTTTTGTCTCCTCAACGGAGCGTCCGCGGGACACAATTTCTTCGGCGATCGCGGGATTCAGGGACAGAAATCGCAGTGGCGATTCATGAAAGTGAAATGGCTTGCCGACAACGGATTCGAGCTGTGCGATCACACTCTGTGGCACGCGCAATTGAGCAAGTATCCGGACGCGTTCGTGCAGGAGCAGATTGCGCGCAATCTCCTCGGCATCGACTCCGCTGTTCCGGGATACAAGCCGAGGGAGATGGCGTTGCCGCAGGGTTTGTGGCCGAAGAACCGCGCGCTAGCGAGTAAGGGATCGTGGACGGATCCCAAGACTGGTAAGACCGTGAGTTACAGCTGGCCGGTTGTTTTCGAGGTCGATGGTGGACCGATGAGGTCGCCGTACGATCCAGCGTTCAATCCCGGTTCCACGCCGCGCATCCAGGTGATCGGAAATGCGATCGAGAACAACATGACCAAGCTCGAAGCGGCCGGGAACGCCTACATCTCCGACGGCAACCCCGCTGTCGTCGCGCGGCCCACCACCACGGCTACTGTAAAGCGCTAGTCCTTGAGATCGCTGCGGGTCAGTCGGGCGAGAGTGCCCTCTTGGGAGCTCTCGCCTTCACCTGCGCCTTGCGGCTTGGTGAATCGCGCCGCTGTTAGCGGCGCTGGCTGCGGCCGCTCCCATCGAGGGCACTCTCGCCCTCCTTCCCACTAAGTCCGTACTGCGGCGGCGCACAGTACGC
>JBKOVX010000250.1:0-11331 GCA_046724115.1 Gemmatimonadota bacterium
ATGCCGCCGAAGATGTTGAAGAGAATCGTCTTCACGCTCGGATCGCTGGTGATGATGCGAAGAGCGGCGACAACCTTTTCCGGATTCGACGAGCCACCAATGTCAAGGAAGTTGGCCGGTTCGCCGCCGTAGTATTTCACCAAATCCATTGTCGCCATAGCGAGACCGGCGCCGTTTACAACACAGCCGACGTTGCCATCGAGCTTGATAAACGTGAGGCTTGCCTTTCTGGCTTCGACTTCACTCGGGGCTTCTGCCGATTCGTCGCGCAGCGCAGCGATGTCGGGACGCCGATCGAGCTCGTTGTCGTCGATGACCATCTTGGCGTCGAGCGCCACCACGTCGCCCGTCGGCGTCGTCACCAGCGGATTGATCTCGGCTAATGAGCCGCCATTCTCAGAGAACGCCTTATAAAGCTGCTGCATGATTTTGGCGGCTGCGCGCACCTGCTTCATGTCGGAATAAAGGAAGAACGCCAGCTGCATCGCCTCGAACGGCTGCAGCCCATAACGCGGATCGATTGGATGTCTGAGAATCTTCTCGGGTGTCTTCGCCGCTACTTCTTCGATGTCAATACCGCCAGCGGGGCTGGCTATGAACACGGCGCGCTTCGAGGCGCGGTCGACGATGATGCCAACGTAGGCCTCGCTGGCAATGTCCGCGGCGGGAGTAACGAGAACTTTTTGTACCGGGAGGCCCTTAATCGAAAGTTTAAGGATTTGCGCCGCGATCGTCTTCGCTTCCTCCGGTGTTTTTGCGAGCTTGACCCCTCCCGCCTTTCCACGCCCACCGGCGTGAACCTGTGCCTTGATTACGACGGTCGTTCCAAACTTGCGGGCGATCTTCTCCGCTTCTTCCGGCGTCGTCGCGACCTCGCCCGGCGGGATCGGGATGCCGTACTTCCGGAAGATTTCCTTTGCCTGGTACTCGTGGATGTTCACTCTTGCTCCGAACGCGTGCGCCGCACGCGGATTGTCGAATATGAAAAAGAGGGCCCGCTACGGTACGATTTCCGTGCCGCCGCCGCCCTGCACTGCCGCCCTGCCCTTGCTCAGCTCCGTAATAATGGCACGGCCATTTGTGCGACGCACGTAATCTGTCGCCGCTGCCACCTTGGGTCCCATGCTTCCTTCGCCGAACGCGCCTTTGGCCGCGAATTCGTCCGCTTCGCCCACCGTCATGGAGCTGATAGCGCGTTGCTGGTCGGTGCCCCACCCAGTATAAACTGCATCGACATCGGTGAGAATCAGGAACAATTCGGCGCCGAGCTCTCTTGCGAGGACGGCCGCGGCAAGATCCTTGTCGACGACGGCGTCAACACCCTCGAGACCAAGCACCGGATCGCGGTAAATCGGGATTCCGCCACCGCCGCACGCGATCACCAGTGAGTCGCGCTCGAGCAGCGCTTTGATCGTAGCGAGCTCGTGAATTGAGAGCGGCGTTGGACTGCCAACGACGCGTCGAAGCTGTCCCTTACCATCCTTCTTCACCGGATGTCCTTCAGCGCGCAGCTCGCGGGCGCGCGGCGCAGAGAGGCCGTGACCGATGAACTTCTTCGGATCCTTGAGCGCGGGATCATCGGCGGCGACCACCACCTGCGTCAGCACCGTCACCACATCGCGACTGCTTCCCGCCTTGCGCAGCGCGTTCTCGAGCGACTGCTGCAGCATGTAGCCTATCCACCCCGCCGTTCCCGCGACGAGCACGCCGAGTGGGAGCGGCGCCACTTCGCTCCGCGCCTTCTCGTTGCGCACCAGCTCGTCTCCGACCTGAGGTCCGTTTCCGTGGACGACGACGACCCGCCAGCCGTCGAGCGCCAGATCGACGATGGGGCCAAGACTTTCGCGGGTATGCCGAAACTGATCCGCAATGGTGGAATGCTCTCCCGGCGGAGAAAGCGCGTTCCCGCCTATGGCGATTACGGCAGTGCGGGTTTCACTCATCGGCGCGGCGCGATGAGAGCGCCGAGAGAATCGTAGGCGATACCGAACGCCTTCAGATCGGCGGCAGCCAGCGCCGCGCGCATCCGATTGTACAACCGGGTGACGGCGGCTCTGAAGCTCGAATCACCAACAGCGCTGGATGCTTCGGCGGACGCGGGGGCCCATGGCGTCGTCGTCAACTCGCGGGCGATAGCGGGAGCGCGATAATCCGCTGAATTGGGAAAGGCAGTCATCCAGGCAGCGGCGATTGGATCGGGCGCGGGATCGGCGGCGATCATCACGCGCGCGGTCCTCGCATTCACCAGCGCGGTCGCGGCGTGGCGAAAGTAGCTTCTATCGTCTCCCGCGATGTTGTAGTGCTGGCTCAGCGGATAGCTCGCCGACGCCGAGTAAAGCTCGAGTTTCCAGTAAAGTGTGTCGGCGTGGAACAGCGGCTCGACGATCGTGCCCTGCGCAAATATCGGCGCCAGCGCTCGAACCCGATTTCGCACGTCACGCACCGTCACGAGTCGCGAACGCCGCGGCACGGAGTCGGACAGCAGGTCGAACGCCTGATACGCCCACGCATATCCGACTCGCGACAAACCATCGCCCAACCGCTGACCGGCGACATCGAGCTGCGGATCCGAAACGAGAACCAGCCCGCGCGCTCCCGGGTAGGCGAGTGAATCCTGGCGCATCAGTTGTCTGCTCGCCGCGCTCGACACAACGCTGTCGAGCACCGCCGAGACCCCGGCCTTCCGCATTGAATCGTAGGCGGCAACATCGGCGGAGTAGGCGCGGCGCGTAAAGACATTGCGGGTTGCGACGTACGGTCGCTCGCGAGCCATTCGTACATCGCGGGATGCGAAACGCTGGACTACCCAGGGGACGATCTCCTGTACACTGACGGACAGGACGACAATTACGGTGACCGCGATGAAACTCGTGCGAAGCTGTCCCGTCCATCCACTCAGCAAGACTGTGATCGCACCGGCGGCGGTCGCGATGGACAGCAGCAGCAGGCCAGGCAGCAGCCACTGGTGATCGACGTAAGAAAAAAGGCCGTCTTCGCCGCTGCCTCTAATCAGGAGCTCGTAGGACTCGAGACGGTAACTCCACATCGTGATCAGCAGCAGCAGCGCAGCGAGCACGCTCAGGTGTCGTCGGACGTGAGCGCTCATCCGAAGGCCCGCCCTTTCCCAACGCAATCCCGGGGTCAGAGAGTACAGGATCACGACGACGAGAGATACGGCGACGACGAGCAGCATCGCCCACGTGTAGGCTGCGCTCTCGAACGGCAGCCAGTTCGTGTAGAACGAGAGATCGTGCTGAAAGTACGGATCGCTCTCACGAAAACTCATCCCCATCCGGGCCATTGCCAGCGAGGTCCACGACGGCAGCGCCGGAGTGGTGATTGCCGCGATGATGAGAGAAAGCACGAGGGCGAAACGATCGATGTACTTTCGCGGCACCGCCTCTCCGAACTCGACGTTGGCGAGTCTGCGCGGCAGCGAGAGAACCCCAATGCTGCGGCCGAGGGCTGAAAGATTCATGAAAGCGAGCAGCACGGCGACGATGGAGCCGATCCCGTAGATAAGAAGGGTGTCACTGCTGCGCTCCGTCCAGAGCGGTGCTGCTCCCAGCGCGCCGTACCAGGTATAATCGGCGTAGATCGCCGATGCCGCGCGTCCGCCGACGAGAACCGCAGCCGCGATGACGACCCCCACCAGGAGGCGTCTGCGGGTAGATAGCGTCACATCAAACCTTGACGCCTTTCGAGCGCAGCCAGCCCTGCATCTCCGTCTGGATGGCGTCGAGACGCTCTTTGGTTCTCGCCTCGAACCGCATCACGATCACGGGCTGGGTGTTCGAAGCGCGAATGAGTCCCCAGCCGTCGCCAAAGAGTACGCGCACACCATCGACGGTGATCACCTCGTACTTGGCCGAGAAGAATCTGGTCGCCTCGGCGACGATCCCGAATTTCTTGGCGTCTGGGCAATCGACGCGAATCTCTGGAGTAGAGACAAAGCGGGGCACATCGGCGAGCAGCTCGCGAATGCTTTTCCCGGAATCAGCAATGATCTGAAGCAGGCGGGCGCCTCCGTAAAGCGCGTCGTCGAAGCCGTAAAATCCCTCGGAGAAGAACATGTGCCCCGACATCTCGCCGCCGACCGGAGCGTGCGTTGCGTGCATCTTCTCCTCCATCACCGAGTGGCCGGTCTTCCACATGACGGGCACGCCCCCCGCCTTCTCGACAGCCTCCGGGAGTGCCTGCGACGCTTTGACGTCGAACACGATCGACTGACCCTTGCCGGTCCGCGCCAGCGCGTCGCGAGCGTAGACAATAAGCAGGTAATCGCCCCAGATAATGTCCCCCGTATCGTCGATCACGCCGATTCGGTCCGCGTCGCCATCAAATGCGATTCCGATATCCGCGCCACCTATTGTAACCGCGCTAATCAGGTCCTCGAGGTTTTTCGGAACCGTCGGGTCGGGGTGATGGTTCGGAAACGTGCCGTCGCTCTCGCAGAAAAGGAACTGGGGCTCGATCCCGAGCCTGGAGAAGAGATTGGGCACAACCACCGAGCCCGCGCCGTTGCCGCAATCGAGGACCACCTTGAGCGTCCGGGAGAGCTCGCCGACGCGCCCGACAATGTCATCGACATAGCGATCGATGACGGCCTCGTAGCGCACGCATCCTTTGCCGCGGGGGAATCGCCCGGCCACCGCGAGGTCGTAGATGTGCTGGATATCCGGGCCGTAGATCGATCTGGTTTCGAGGCCGAGCTTAAAGCCGTTGTACTCCGGCGGATTGTGGGATCCGGTGATCTGAATTCCGCCGATCACGTCGAGATTGTGCTGTGACCAGTAGGCGAGCGGAGTTGGTACCAGGCCGATGTCGACGACGTCGATACCGCTGGCGAGCAGGCCGCCAACCAGAGCTTTGTGCAGGGCGACACCGCTCGGCCGATTATCACGTCCAACCGCGATCGGGCCTCGGAGCTCTTTCTCCTCGAGAAATGCTGCGAAAGCGCCGGCGACGGCGGTTGCTACCTCCTCGGTGAGATCTTTGCCAGCGACACCGCGTATGTCGTACTCGCGAAAGATCTCGCGCGAGATCGCCATGCCGGTCAGCGCGACTCTAGTGCGACTCCCCGGCTGACAGCGGGGGCTGTGGTCGGCGTGCTCACGGACGGCGCACTGCGCTGGGTGAATGACACGATCGCGTCAGGGAACAAGCCGAAGATAAGAATGACAGCGGCGGAAGCCCACACCACCGCCCGTGTCCAGCCACTTGTCGCCTCGGGCACGACGGTCGCGCTGGTCCGTGGCTTCATGAACATCACCATCACGACGTACAGATAGTACCCCGCGCTGATCACGCTCGCGATTACAAGCACCACGGCCAGTATCGTCTGAGGATACTGAGACTGCAAAGCCGCCTGCAGAACGTACCACTTGGCGAAGAATCCGATTCCGCCAAAGATCGGAAAGCCGAGCAGAGCGAGCATGAACACCGCCATCGCCACCGACAGTCCTGGCCTCACACTCCACAAACCGGCGTAATCCTCGATGTTCATGTTGTCTTCACCCGCCTTTCCCAGTGCGACGATCACCGCGAACGAGCCGAGCGTCGCCATGGTATACGCGAACAGATAGAACATGAACGCCGAGCTGCCGAGCGCGGTGCCAACCGTGATCGCGACGAGGATATACCCCGCGTGCGCGATGCTGGAGTAGGCGAGCAGCCGCTTGATGTTCCGCTGCGCGAGCCCGATAAGGTTTCCGACTACCATTGTGAGCGCCGCCAGCCACCACACCGCCTGGTGCCAGACGTACACCAGATTCGAGAATGCGTCGAGCCAGAGCCGGAAGAACACGGCGAAAGCAGCCGCCTTCACGGCCGCAGCCATATACGCCGTAATTGGCGTCGGCGCGCCTTCGTATACGTCGGGTGCCCACATATGGAATGGAACCGCCGCGACCTTGAAACCAAGACCAACCAGCACCAGGGCGATTCCGACGAGCAGGAGTCCGTTGTGCTCGAGATTGAAGCGGGCGATGTTCGTCTTGATCTCGACGAAGTTCGTCGCGCCGGTCGCGCCGTAGACGAGCGCAATTCCATACAACAGAAATGCCGTCGAGAACGCGCCGAGCAGGAAATACTTGATCGCGCCTTCGGCGGAACGTTCGCGGCGACGATTGATGCCAACAAGAACATAGATCGCGATCGACATCAGCTCGATGCCGAGAAACACGATGATGAGATCGCGCGCGGCGGCGAGAATCATCATGCCCGACGTCGCCAGCAGCAGCAGCACGTGCGTTTCGCCGGGCGTGATGCCTTCGCGGACGTTGTAGTCGAGCGACATCGCGATCGTGCCTATCGTTGCGATGAGGAATATCTCGTCCGACGCCCAGCGGAAGTTGTCGACCGCTATCGGGCCCACCGTTGCGGTGTAGCCCTTGTACGCATAGTACCCGACCGCCGCCATCGTCAGAATGCAGAGTGCGATGCTGAGGATTCCGACGCTCTTCTGGTGCGCGTCGCTCTCTCGTCTCCATCCAGACCAGAGAAGCAGGAGCATCGCACCGCCCATCAACAGGAGATCCGGGCCAAGCGCAGAAGTCAGCTGGGCAGGCATGCTCAGGTCGAATTGCATCAACGGGCCTCTGTCACGGCGGCGACACTACCGGTGCCCTGAACCCGATCGATCAGGACCTGCGCCGATCCTTCCATCCGACGCAACACCGGAGCGGGATACACACCAAGCCAGATGATCACGGCGATGAGGGGGATCAGGAGCGCCAGCTCGCGCCGATTGAGATCCGGGATCTCGGCATTCTCGGGTTTGTCGAGCGAATTGAAGAGAATCCTCTGGATTGCCCAGAGGAGATACACGGCGGCGAAGATCACGCCGGTAGTCGAGATCACCGTCAGCACCGGATAAGTCCGGAAAGATCCGATCAACACCAGGAACTCACCGACGAATCCATTGGTGCCCGGCAGCCCAATGCTGCTCAGAGAGACGAAAGTCAGAACCGCGGCGAACATCGGTACGACGCGCGCGATTCCACCATATGCGTCGATCAGGCGCGAATGACGCCGCTCGTAGATGATGCCGACAAGGAGGAACAACGCGCCGGTCGAGATACCGTGGTTGATCATCACCATCAATGCGCCCTGCACGCTCTGCAGGGTGAGCGCAAAGATTCCAAGCATGACGAACCCGAGGTGACTCACCGAGCTGTAGGCGACGAGCTTCTTGAAGTCCGGCTGGACCATCGCCACCAGCGCGCCGTAAATGATTCCGATCACCGCCAGGATCAGGATGATCATCCTGATCCTCGAGTCCATCGCCGCGCCGGGGAACAACGGCAGCGCGAATCTCAAGAAGCCGAAGGTCCCCATCTTCAGCATGATACCGGCAAGGATCACCGAGCCGGCCGTTGGTGCTTCGACGTGCGCGTCGGGCAACCACGTATGGAACGGGAACATCGGGACCTTCACCGCAAAGGCGAGGAAGAACGCCGAGAACAGGTAGAGGACCGTCTTCGCCGGGAGTCCCTGGCTGGCGGAGAGCATGTAATCGTAGCTGAAGTTGGGTGCTCCGCCCGCGCCCCGACCGTGCAATCCGAGGTAGATGATAGCGACCAGCATCAGCAGCGACGGCAAAAAAGTGTAGATGAAGAACTTGATGCTGGCGTAGATGCGTCGTTCCCCGCCCCAGACGCCGATGATGAAGTACATCGGCACCAGCATCACGTCCCACATCACGTAGAACAGGAACAGGTCGCGCGCCATGAACACGCCCAGCATGCCACTCGTTAGAATCAGCAGCAACGCGTAATAGCTGCGCACTTTCGTCCGGATGCTCGTCCAGCTGCCGAGGGTGGATAGCGGCATGATGAAGGTCGTGAGCAGGATCATCATCAATGCGATCCCATCGATCCCGAGCGTGAAACGCACTCCCCAGCTCGGAATCCATTGCTTGTCGATCGACGCTTGCCATCCATGGTCAGCCGGGTTGTAGGACCACCACAGGCCGACGGAAACCAGAAACTCGAGAACGAAGAACCAGAACGCGACCTGACGCGCCGCCGAGCTCTCGCCTCCAGTCTCGTTGGTGCGGACTGGCAGCAGCATCACCACGATCGCTCCCACCAGTGGAATGATGAGGAGCGCCGGGAGCACCCAGGTGTTGTATCCGATCGAAGCGAGGAAACTTTCCATTGATCGAATCATCGAAGGGTGAAGGCGCCAAGAAGAATGAGCACGCCGACCACGAGCACCCAGGCGTATTCACCCGTGTTCCCAGTCTGCAGCTTCGATCCAATCCAGCCGAAGCCTCGCGCGAGCGCTGCGCTTCCGTTCACGAACACTCCGTCGATGAGGAAACTGTCGACGAAGCGCCATAGGAAATTCCGCGAGACCTTGTAGGTAGGCTCAACGATCGTTCGATCGATTGCCTCGTCCACGTAGAACTTGTGCGCTACGACTCCCTCGAATCCGGTTTCGGGGATTGCGTGGGCCTTGTCCGGCAGATTCGCCGGCTTGAGACGCAATAACGCGAACACGATGCCTGTCACCGCGATGACGACCGCCGTGGCAATGAGAGCCTGTTCGGTGTTCGCCGCGACTTCCGTCGCGCCGGCGGTGATTCTCGCCGTCGCGCCACCAACGACCGGATCGAGGAAATGGCCGAGCAATTCGGTCGGTCCCGCCGGGAGGATGTCGGTAAGGGCCTTTGGCAAATTGAGCCAGCCACCGACGATCGTCAGAACACCAAGTACGACCAGCGGCCCGGTCATCACCCATGGCGCTTCGTGCAGGTACTTCTCTTCTTCAGCGCCGGTACGCGTCGGCCCGTGGAATGTGTATAGCATCATTCGCGTCATGTAGACGGCGGTGAGGAACGCCGCGGCCAGGCCGATGCCGTAAATGATGTAGAGCAGGCTGCCGCCCGGAATTCCGAGCCAGCTCGCCGATGCCAATGTCGATCCCTGGGCCCGCGCGAACACCGAGCCGAGAATCTCGTCCTTGGAGAAAAACCCGGAGAGCGGCGGGATTCCGGAGATCGCCAGGGTGGCGATCCACATCAGCACGCACGTCGCGGGCAGGAACCGCTTGAGGCCACCCATGTTGCGCATGTCCTGCGCGTCTTCGTGCCTATGCGTTCGGTGATACGCGGCGTGCATGGCGTGAATCACCGACCCCGACCCGAGGAACAGCAGGGCCTTGAAGAAGGCGTGCGTCACCAGGTGGAACATGCCGGAGACGTAGGCACCGACCCCGACACCGATGAACATGTAGCCGAGCTGGGAGATCGTCGAATACGCCAGCACCTTCTTGATGTCCCACTGCTTGAGTCCGATCGTCGCGGCAAAGATCGCCGTCAGCGCGCCGATCACGGCCACCGTCAGCGACGCGACCGGTGAGAGCGAGAACAGGAAAGCACTGCGCGCGATCAGGTATACGCCGGCAGTTACCATCGTCGCCGCGTGGATCAACGCCGACACCGGCGTCGGGCCGGCCATAGCATCCGGAAGCCAGATGTAGAGCGGGATTTGCGCGCTCTTGCCGGTGCAGCCGAGGAACATGAACAGACAAATCGTCGTCACCAGCGGACTGCCAGCCCCAAGGTCGAGCGCCTTGGCGCTAACGCCGACGAAATCGAGCACGCCAATGTTCGCGAACAGCATGAACATCGCGACGAGGAGTCCGAAATCCCCGACGCGGTTGACGATGAACGCCTTCTTGCCGGCGTCGGCATTGACCTTGTCGTTGAACCAGAAGCCGATGAGCAGGTAGGAGCACAAACCGACGCCTTCCCAGCCGACGAACAGCACCGGATAGCTGGCGCCGAGCACGAGCACCAGCATGAAGAACACGAACAAGTTCAGGTACGAGAAGAACCGCGGGTAGCTCGGATCGTCCCGCATGTAGCCGATGCTGAAAACGTGGATCAGCGCGCCGACGCCGGTGATGACCAGAATCATCACCATCGAGAGCTGATCGAGCTGGAACGCCGCGTCGATCTGAAGGTCGCCCACCGGCATCCAGCTGAAATACCTCTGAATGAATGGCGCTTCGGGATGCACGTTCACCATCGCCTGCCAGATCGCCACCGCCAGGATGAACGAGAGAATCAGGACACCCGGACCAACGATGCTGGTAAGTGTCGCAAAGCGGTGACGCTTCACGGGATGATCGTCGTCGCCGGCCTCTCCGCCTTCCTCGCCCTGCACAGCAGTCAGAGCCTCAGTCGCCGATTCAGAGTGCGGATGATGCTCGGCGGTGCTCGGGTCGCTCGGTCCGAAGTGGGCATTGTTGAGCGACAACAATCCGTTGATGACGAAGCCCGCCAGCGGCAGAATCGGAAGCAGCCACACCCACTCGGCGATGCTTCCCGACAGTGGATGAACGCTCGAGGTGGCGGCTACGGCTGTCTGTAGGAACATCATCCCTTGAGCAGGTTGATGTTCTTGAGATCGACCGTCTGGCGGTGCCGGAAGATGGCGATGATGATGGCGAGTCCATCGGCCGCCTCAGCGGCGGAGACTGTCATCACGAAGACAACGAAGACCTGCCCGGCCGTTCCATAGAAGCGTGAGAATGCCACGAACGTCAGGTTCACCGCCGTGAGCATGAGCTCGACGCACATGAAGATGATGATCGCGTTGCGATGGACGAGGACGCCGACCACGCCGATGATGAACAGCGCCGCTGTGAGCGCGAGGGACTCAGCCAGCATCCGCGGTCCTCGCCCGTCCGAGTATCACAGCGCCGGCGATCGCCACCAGCAACAGCACGCTCGTCAGCTCGAACGCGAGCAGGTAATCCTTGAAGAGCGGCGCGGCGATGGTTCCCACCGCGTTCAGCTTCTGTAGCTGCTGATCGTTGTAATCGCGAGGGACGATGAGCTGCTCCGGCAGCTTCGCGCGGAGGATGATCATCACTTCGCTCAACAAACCGAGCCCGACCAGTCCGGCGGCGAGCCTCCAACCCAGACCACGTGCGTCCGCAATCTCCGAGGGGTGCCCGAGGTTGAGCAGCATCACCACGAAGAGGAACACGACCATGATCGCCCCCGCGTAGACGAGCACCTGCATCACGCCGATGAACTGCGCGTCGAGCATGACGTAGAGCGCGGCAAGGCTGAACATGGTGTTGACCAGCCAGAGTGCGGCTGCGACAGGACTCTTGCGGGTGACGAACGTCAGCGCCGACGCGAGAGCGATCACCCCGAAGAGATAGAAGTGGAAAACGTAGAACAACGGGTAGTGCGGTTCCATCACTGACCTTTCGGGTCTTCGGGATCCCACATCTCGCAAACCGGATGCGTCTGATCCATCAGCCGCTGCAGGTCATAGACAAAGCCCTCGCGGCTGTACTCCGAGTTCT
>JBKOVX010000390.1:0-2395 GCA_046724115.1 Gemmatimonadota bacterium
GTCCTGCCGCAGCACGCGAATAAGTGCCGCAATCGAGCTGGTTGAATCCATGTGCCCGACAGCCGAGACCGCGGCAAGACGCACCTTCTCGGCGTTGTCGCCAAAAAGTCCGACCAGTGGCTGCAGGGCGCGACCATTCTCGATCCGTCCCAGTGCCCATGCCGAATTTGCCCGCACGTCGACCGACGCATCGCGCAGTGCGCGGATCAACGGATCGACTCCATTCTGCGCTTCGACGAGGCCGAGGCCGAGTGCGGCAACCGAGCGCAAACCGGCGTCGCTCGCTCCCAGTCGCGTGACGAGCTCACCGCCGACAGTTTCCGCTTTCTGAGTTCCGATAAGTCGAACCGACAGCTCGCGCACGCAGGGATCTTCGGCGGCGAGCCCGGCGAGGAGCTGCTGGATGTCAGACGGCGAAAGCGGCTGCGACTCGAAATCGTCGGGAGTTGTCGCTCTGGCGAACGACAACGGCGTCGCGGGCGCGTCCCAGTCGCCCCAGCCCCAGTTGCGAATCGAGTTCGCTGCGAGCGAGCAGATCATTGGTGGCGCGCCTTTCGCCGCGGTCAGCAGCGCGGCGACGTCAATCGGAATGCCGCGGCGGCGACCCTGATCGAATCCCTGATCGGCTGTGGAAGCGCCGATGTGCGCAACCGCCGGTCCTCCGCTGATCGATGAGAACGCAAAGGTGGCGATCGCCAACCCCAGTATCCGTTGCATGATGACTCCGCTCATAAGCCCGCCTTTGTTGCGGGGTAGGTTGAAAAATCAGCACTAACTTCCAAAAGAGAGGGCGCCGTTTCTCAGCGCCCTCTCCGAAGAACTAGTTCGGATAGGGTCGCGGCTGCGGCCATGGTCGAGGCCATGGACCAGTCGCGTTCCCTCCCGCCAACGCACGCACAGCGATGCTTCTGATCTCCGGATCCTTCGACTCGAGCAGTCCTTTGAGAGCGTCGACAGACTTCTCGCCGGTCGCCGCCAGAGCGCGGATGTAGGCGATCTGCAGCTCCTTGCTCGGCTCGCGCGCCAGCGCTGCTTCGAGACCACGAATCGCGGAAGGATCCTCGATCTGGAAAAGCGCCCACGCGGTCGTTTCGCGCATCTCCGGATCCTTGTCGTTCAACATCTCAATGAGCTTGGGCGGTGCGACTTTGAGATCAGCGTTGCCCAATGCCCAGGCGGCGCGCTTCCTGATTTCGGGATCGGGATCGGACAAGGCGGCAGCAAGTGCGTCCGCGGACGACCTGTCACCGATGTTGCCGAGCGCCCATACTGCCGTCTCCCTCACTTCGCGGTTCGAATCGCCGCGAATCGCCGCAATCAGAGCCTCGATGGCTACCGGTTTACTCTCAGCATCAGCGAGAGCCCATGCCGCCATCTCACGCACGCCCGCGTCTCTGTCGCCGCGCAGCGCCTTTGCCAGCGCCTCCGCAGCAACCGCGTGATCCGCGTAGTCCTGCAAACCCCACGCTGCAATTCGACGCAGGCTCGCGCTCGTATCAGTGGCGAGAATGCGCGCCAGCAATACAGGGCGCTCGTCAGTGTCCTTGCCGGCGATTTGCTTTCCGAAAACCGCGGCTAAAACGTTCTCACTGGCGCCCATTCCAGCTTTCATGCCGGCCTTCATCCCTTCCTTCATGCCGAGCTTGATCGAGCTGGAAAGACTGTTCGTGACAGTCTGCTGCGTCTGATTCGTAACGGTCTGTTGAGCAGTAGACATAACCGCGTTGGTGATCGTGTGCGTTGGGGAACCGCCGATGACCTCTCGCGAATCCGGATATTTCTCTGTCTTAGCCTGTTGCGAGCTGGCCAGGTCGAGGTCGGTTGTCCTCGACGCCGCCGGCGTCGTTGCGGTCATAGCCCGTGGCGAAGGAGCTGCCGCACCGACGACAATCGCGATCAACGCCAGCGATCCAATCAGCGCCGTCGATTGCTTGCGGCTCGGGCTCGAGTGACGAAGATCCGGATCCAGAATCGCCAGCATGCGCCCCTCGAACTCCTTGCGGCGGGCCATTGCCAGCGCCACCGACGGCGTCGCATCGCGCTTCACGCTGGTTACGATATCCAGCAGATGCTCGGCATAATCGGCCGCGCGCGCGCCGCAGGCGAGCGCCAGGTCGTCGCACGCGCGCTCGCTCTCCGACCGAAGCTGCTTGGCGGCGGTCCAGACGAGCGGGTGGAACCAGTACACGGCGCAGGCGAGTCTGCCGAGAGTGTGGCCGATGAGATCGTGACGACGCACGTGAGCCAGCTCGTGCAGCAACACCGCGCGGCGACGGTCGAGCGACCAGTTGTCACATTCAGCTGGTAGTACGATGGTCGGCTTCAGAACACCGCAAGCGAAAGGCATCTTCGCATCTTCACTGCGCAGCAGCCGCGGCGGCTCCTCGAGCGACAG
>JBKOVX010000173.1:0-4362 GCA_046724115.1 Gemmatimonadota bacterium
CAGCGGTAGCACGGACCATCCGGGGCGCCAAAAACCGATGCCTGCCCCTCGAACCGATAAACACTGCCGTAGATGTTTGGAATCCCGAGAAGAACCGAGGTGTCGTTGACCAGGTAGCGGGTCGCAAAATTATCCGTGCCATCGATTATCAGATCATAGCCGCGGGCGATTTCGAGCGCATTCGCGGAGGTCAGTCGAGTCGGATAAGGCTCGACATGAACGTTCGGATTGATGTCGCGCAGCCGATCGCAGGCGGAGTCGAGCTTGGAACTGCCTATTCCCGCCGACCCGTGCAGGATCTGGCGCTGCAAGTTGGACAAATCAACCGAATCGAAATCGACCAGGCCGATCGTTCCCACTCCGGCAGCTGCGAGATACAAAGCGACCGGTGAGCCGAGGCCGCCCGCGCCAACCAGCAGCACGCGCGACGTCTTGAGCGCACGCTGGCCCTCCTCCCCTACTTGCGGCAGGAGAATATGCCGACTGTACCGCACCAACTCTTCGCGAGTCAGTTGCGACGCATCGGAGGCCGGTTGGTCGTTTACGTTCATGGTATATTGCGCTGTGAGTCGATGAGCTTGCCACTCTGACGCTAACTAGTGTGAGTCCGGCGAGCAACGCTCTCCGTGTTCGTTCTCCAAGCCCATGCTATTCAGACGATTTTACGACGACAATTTGGCGCAGGCCAGCTACATGATCGCCTGCGAACAGACGCGCGAGGCGATCGTCGTCGACCCCAACGCCGACATCGGCATCTACACTCGTGCGGCCGGCGCCGACCGCGTGCGCATCGCGCACGTCACGGAGACGCACATCCACGCTGACTTCGTCTCCGGCGCGCACGCTTTGGCCTCGACGGCAGGCGCGCGGCTGCATCTCTCGGGCGAAGGCCAAAGCGAGTGGGCCTACTCGGCAGAAGCGCTGAGGAAAGCGAATATCCTGCGCGACGGAGCTCAGATCGAAATCGGTCGCGTTCGCGTGGTCGCACGACACACTCCAGGCCACACTCCGGAGCACATGACGTTTCTGGTTTCCGACCTCGAGCGAGGCGACCAGCCCGTCGGCGCGCTGACGGGCGATTTCATTTTCGTCGGGGATGTCGGCCGCCCCGATCTGCTCGAGCGCGCGGCGGGAGAGAAGGGCACCATGGAAGGATTTGCGCGCCAACTATTCGGGTCGCTACAGAGTTTCAAGCGCGAGCCAGATCATCTTCAGATCTGGCCCGGTCACGGTGCGGGCTCAGCTTGCGGAAAAGCGCTGGGGGCAATGCCGCAGTCGACTTTGGGGTACGAAAAACTTTTCAACTGGGCACTAGCGGACCTGAGCGAAGAAGATTTTGTAGCCAGGGTGCTCGAGGATCAGCCGGTGCCACCTCGGTACTTCGCGGTGATGAAACGCGTGAACCGAAGCGCCTCGCCGCAAATCACCCCGTCCCCCGCGCGCGTCCTCGGCTTCGACGATCTGGAAGAGGCAGTCGCGAGCAAGGCGATGGTCGTGGACTGCCGACCGACACAGAAGTTCGCTGCCGGCCACATCCCCGGGACCCTGAACATCCCCCTCAGCAAATCGTTCCTGAACTGGATGGGCGCACTCGTCCCGGAAGATCGCGACTTCTTCCTCATCGCCGAATTGGACAGCGACGATGCGGTGAAGCTGATTCTGAACGAGCTGTGCAAAATCGGCCTGACGCGCGTGCGCGCGGTTTTTCACAGCGACGTCATTCACGAATGGAAATCCCGGCGAGGCGGTCTGGAGACAATGGCGCACATCGACCCGGCCGGCCTTGCAACCATGGCGCGCGACAACGGAGTGCAGATCGTCGATGTGCGCAACCCCGAGGAGTGGTCCAAAGGGCATCTCCCAGGCGCCCTTCACATTCCGTTGGCTGCCCTGCCGGACAGGGTTAACGAGTTGAACCGATCGGCGCCGATCGTTCTCCACTGCAAGGGCGGCAGCCGATCTTCGATCGCAACCAGTTTTCTTCAATCGCAAGGGATCGCGAGCGTTTCCAATCTGGTCGGTGGATACGAGGCGTGGGTGCAGAGCGGTCGCGCCACGGACTCGCCGAGCGGGAAGCGCTCCGCCAAGAGCGCTCGCAAGAAAAAGTAGAGCGGTTGTGAGCGCGCCATGAGTCACCCGGTGTTCGTGCCGGCCCCGCTGGGACGGCGCCGAGCGGGCACCCCAGCCACCTGGAAGGAACGGCTCGAAGCGCTTCGCTACCTTCCCGCCCTTTTCCGCCTGATCTGGCGAACCCACCGCGGCTATACGCTGGCGATAGTCCTGCTGCGCGTGGTGCGATCAGTGGTGCCCGTCGCCACGTTCTGGGTCGGCAAGCTGATTCTCGACTCAGTAATCGCGGCAAAAGCCGGAACCGGGTCGCTCACCCAGATCTGGCGGTATCTCGCTCTGGAGCTGTTGATCGTGCTCAGCGGAGAGATCCTCGCGCGCGCATCGTCACTGATCGAGAGCCTGCTCGGCGATCTCTTTTCGAATGCGATGAGCGTCGAGTTGATGGAGCACGCCGCCAAGCTCGATCTCGCGCAGTTCGAGGATCCCGAATTCTACGATCATCTGGAGCGAGCGCGCCGACAGACCGTCGGCCGTATTGCCCTCCTCAGCCTCCTCCTCTCGATGTCGCAGGATGCGCTGACACTGGTAACGCTTGCCGGTGCGTTGATCGCGTACAACCCCTGGCTATTGCTGCTACTCGCGGTCGCGGTAATTCCCAGCTTCCTCGGCGAGACTCACTTCGCATCACTGGGTTATTCCCTGCTCTTCCGATGGACTCCCGAACGTCGGCAGCTCGACTATCTGAGATACGTCGGCGCCAGCGACAAGACCGCCAAGGAAGTCCAGATGTTCGGACTGGCGCCCTGGCTCACCGAGAGATATCGCGACCTCTCTCAAAGGTTCTACGAGGAGAACAGGAATCTCTCGATCCGGCGCGGCGTGGTGAGCGCGCTGCTCTCGATACTCGGCACTATCGGCTACTACGCTGCGTACATCGTCATTCTGATCCGTGCGGTGAAGGGCGACATTACGATCGGAACGTTGACCTTTCTGGCGGCGTCGTTCGGCCGCGGCCGCGATGTGATCCAGAACATTCTCCTCTCCGCCAGCAACGTCTACGAGCAGGCGCTTTATCTCCGCGATTTGTTCGTGTTCCTCGACATGCGTCCCACGATCGAGTCCCCGCCCAACGCCAGGCCGGTGCCGACGCCGGTTCGCACCGGGTTCGTGTTCGAGGATGTCGGCTTCCGTTATCCCGGCAGCGAACGATGGGCAATCCGCAACGTCAACCTTCAGCTTCGCCCCGGGGAGCGCGTCGCGCTCGTTGGAGAGAACGGCGCCGGCAAAACCACGATCACCAAGCTGTTGGCGAGGCTATACGATCCGACCGAAGGCAGAATCACTCTCGACGGAGTCGACCTCAAGGAGTACGACCTCACCAGCCTCCGCCACGCGATCGGCGTGATCTTCCAGGATTTCGTGCGCTACGACATGCGGTTCGACGAGAACATCGGCGTCGGCGAGATCGAATCTGTGCGGGCCGATCTCGACAGGAGGAACGGCACTCCGCCCGCAATTACGTCCGCCGCCGAGAATTCTCTCGCTTCGTCGCTCTTGCCGAGATTCTCGCAGGGCTACCAGCAGATGCTGGGTCGTCGATTCGACGACGGCGATGATCTATCGGGAGGCGAGTGGCAGAAAATCGCGCTGGCTCGCGCCTACATTCGAGACGCGCAGGTCCTCATTCTCGACGAGCCCACCGCCGCGCTCGACGCCCGCGCGGAGTACGAGGTCTTTCTCAGGTTCTCGGAATTGGTGGCAGGCCGGATGGCGATCCTGATCTCGCACCGTTTCTCAACTGTGCGCATGGCCGACCGCATCATCGTCCTCCGCCACGGCAAGGTGGAGGAACAGGGATCGCACGAAGAGCTCGTCGCAAAGCATGGGCTTTACGAAGAGCTCTTCACCATGCAGGCAGCCGGCTACCGCTGACGAAACTACAACTGAACGGGTGCGAGCAGTGAGAAGCGTAGGTATCACCTATGAGTTCACTACGCCGTGATGTGTGTCCGTGACGTGAAAGCCACTGCCCGGGCTGCGAATGGCGATGGAGATGTCCCGACGTTGTGAACTGAACACTCAGATCTTTGCCTCTCTCTGCTCGCACCCGTTCAGTTGCAGTTGCGAGATCGCACCAGTTCCGTTGCAGTTCCTACGGATTCAAGTATTTCCTGAACCAGCCCAGCGCCTCGCCCCACCACAGCCGTTGATTCTGCGGCTTCCCGATCCAGTGCCCTTCATCCGGAAAATCAATCAACCGGCTCGGCACTCCCTGCCGCTGCAATGCGGTGA
>JBKOVX010000139.1:0-3261 GCA_046724115.1 Gemmatimonadota bacterium
GATTGCGGATGATGCTGAGGTCGCGACCCTGCCGATCGATCGGCCAGGCCTCGACGCTCGTGAACCCGTGGGTCGCCATCAGCTCCGTCGGATACACGAGACGCGAGTCCTCCCACGCCTGAACGGCCGCATTCGTCCACCAGTAGTACCGATGACGAACGTCGCTCGGGTTATAGAGCTCGACGTGCTGTTCGAGAACGGCGCGGCCCGGTCGAAGCATCAGCTCGACGCGCCATTGCGACCCGTACACCTGATCTTTGTTGCCGATCCAGATCGACCCGCTTCCGTCGGGATCCTGTGACGTGGCGAAGTCCACGGGCGACATCGATACCCAGTTGTGCGACACCGGGAAGTTGAACTCGACGCCGAATGCCGCCCACGCGCCGCGGTAGCCGATCAACGCCTTCTTGATCGCCGTGTTCGCGTAGAACATCTCGCGGCCGGTCCGCTTGTCCACGCAGCTGTAGATATGTCCCCCGAGATCGGGAAGCACCGTCAGACGCAGATACTCGTTCTCGAGATGGAGCGTGCGCCAGGTGACGCGCTCCCGCGTGTCGGTGAGCGCGTCCCGAATCGGGTAGGGATAGTTGAATTTGCCGAACGTGAAGAGATCGAAGGGCGGGTTCGGGTTCGCGGGACCTTCGACCGACGTGGGTAACTCGATCGACGAGCTCCAGACCCGGACGGCAGACGGCTGGATCGCCGCGGCCTGCCGCAGGTATGGTGTGGCGGCCAGGAGTGCGAGCGCCGAGGCGGCCACGATCCCTGGATTTCGCCGTGGCATCATCCGCAGCAGAGTGCCCGACACGGGGATTGCCGTCAAGGCGCCGCCCGGTCAGGTGGCTCGGCTGGAACCCGAGTAAAGTGCCGACGTGGAGAGGGTCGACGTTGTCATCCGATTGTTGTCCGCCGACGATCTCGACGAGGCGTTCGGTCTGAGCACCGCTGCCGGCTGGAACCAGCGCCTCGCCGACTGGCGGATGCTCTTGCAGCTTGCGCCCGCGGGCAGCTTTGCCGCGGTCGCGGACGCCCGAATCATCGGCACGGCAATCGGCATCGACTATGGGGCGTTCGGCTGGATTGCGATGATGCTCGTCGATCCGGCCTGGCGCGGCCGGGGCGTCGGCGCACGACTGCTGGAAGCGGCCATGGCCGCGGTGCCGCGCGGGACGCCGATCCGGCTGGACGCCACGCCACTGGGGCGGCCGCTCTATCGCCGCTATGGCTTCGAGGATGAGGCCGCGCTGACGCGTCATGTCGCCGAAGCGTCGCGCCCCCGTGTTGATCCGTCTCCCGCGGTCGAGTCGCGTCGTGTTCGCGGCCTCGACCGCGCGGATCTTTCGGCCGTGGTCGGCCAGGACGATCGCATCTTCGGCGCCCACCGGCGTATCCTCCTCGAGTGGGCGCTCGGCGACGCGGCGCAGTACGCGCACCTGATCGAGACCGACGCGGGCCCGAATTACTGTTTCGGACGTCCCGGACGGCTGTTCGATCAAATCGGCCCCGTGGTGGCAGCGGATGATGGCGGCGCGCAAGCGCTGGTCAACGCGTCGCTCCGCGCGGCGGAGGCCAGGGCGGTTGTCGTGGATGCGTTCGACCGGCACGCCGGCTTTACCGACTGGCTGCGCAGCCGCGGGTTCGGCGCCGCCCGCCCGCTGTTCCGGATGTGCCGCGGCGCGTGGGCTCGAAACGGTCAGGGGCATCGCGGTCTCTCCGAGCGCGCGATCCTCGGTCCGGAGTTCGGGTAATGGGAAAACACATGCACCGATCGCTTCGATTGATCTTCCTCTTCGCGGGCGTCGCGGTTGCGCTCGGAGTCGCGGCTGCCAAGACCGCGCAGGCGCCCCGATTGGTCCTCGACCACGTCCGCATCATCGACGGCAGCGGCGCCGCGCCGATCGAATACGGCCGCATCGTCATCGAAGGCGATCGCTTCGTCCGCGTCGGACCTGCCGGATCGACCGCGGCGCCCGCCGGCGCCGAGACGATTGACCTGTCCGGCCGTACCGTGATTCCCGGTCTCATCGATCTCCACTTCCACATCGAGAACGACCCGAAGATGGCGCTGCGGCAGCTCAGTCATGGCATCACCGCGTTTCGCGATCCCGGCCAGTGGGATGAACAGTTCGTGGAATTGCGCCGCATGATCGCCGCCGACGGCATTCCCGGCCCGCGGATCTTCACGACCGGGCCGCACATCGACGGAGACGGGCCGGCCTACCCGGCAGACTCGGTTGTCGCGCGGGACGCGGAGGAGGCGAGGCGTCATGCGGAACTATCGGTCCAGCATGGAGCCTCCGCGCTGAAGATCTACTTCCGGCTTCCGTTCGCGAGCGCGAAGGCGGTCATCGACGTGTGCCACGCGCACCGCATTCCGTGCACCGCGCATCTGGAAATCCTCGACGCGCGCGAGCTCATCGCGGCGGGCCTTGACGGCATCGAGCACGTGACCTCCTTCGGGGTGAGCCTTGTGTCCCGCCGCGAGGCCGAGGCCTATCGACAGGCGGTGTTGAAGAACAACGATGCGCGGCGCGATGGACGCTATCGTCTGTTTTCAGGCGCCGATCTCGACGGGCCGGAGGCACAGGCGCTGTACGCGGTGCTTCGCGACCGGAAGCCGTTCGTCGATCCGACGCTGGCCGTGTTCGAGCGTCGTCCGCCTTCGCCAACGGGCTTCGGCGGGACAGGTCCGCCTTCGCCAGCGGGCTTCGGCGGGACAGGTCCGCCTTCGCCAGCGGGCTTCGGCGGGACAGGTCCGCCCACTCCGCCTTCGCCGACTGCGCCAGCCGGCCTTGGCGAGACGGATCTGACACCCGTACTCGTCTCCGGTTTCGCGAAAATGAAAGAGCTGACGCGCCGGGTGTCGCGGGAAGGCGCGCGGGTCGTCATGGGCGGCCACACCGACGTGCCGTTCGCGGCACGCGGGGAAGCGCCGTGGCGGGAGCTGGAACTGCTGGTCGAAAGCGGGTTTACGCCGCTCGAGGCCATCTCGGCGGCGACCGCCACCGCGGCGGCATTCCTCTTTCGCGACAGCGAGCTCGGACGCATGCGCGCCGGTTTCATGGCGGACCTTGTCGTCCTCCGCGGCCAACCCGACGGTAACGTCTCGGCCATCCGGACCGTCGACCGGGTGATGGTCGCGGGCAAGTGGATCGACATCGCGAAGTACCGACAGTATTGAACCTCAGCCTTTGAATTCGTTGACATCGGGCGGGCAACTCACTTACAAACGGCGAGCGCTCGTCCAGGACTCTTCACGCT
>JBKOVX010000429.1:0-2833 GCA_046724115.1 Gemmatimonadota bacterium
GTATCAGAGATGGGAAGGACTGGAGCTGGGGCGCCTTTGCGCTCGTGGTCGGCTTGTGCGTAATCAGCCCGCACCCGCAGTTGTTGCAGTACATGCTGCTCGCGTCGGGCGCGTACGCGCTATTCCTGGCGTTCGCGACGCTCGAGGGCGTGCGCCTGCCACGCGGCGTTGCGATCAGGCGGCTCGCTTTTGCATTCGGCGCTGTCCTCGTGGGACTCGCCATCGGAGCGGTGCAGTACCTGCCCGTTCGCGAGTACGTAAAGTGGTCCCCCCGCGCGGGCGGTCTCCCGGATTATCGAGCAGCAACCAGCTACGCCTGGCCGCCTGAGGAGTTGTTGAATGCGTACCTGCCGCAGTTCTCCGGGATCCTCGACAATTACTGGGGCAGAAACGGCATCCACCTTCATAGCGACTACGTCGGCGTCGTCGTCCTGATTCTCGCTGGCGCTGCGTTCCTTGGACTGCGCGCCGATCCGCGCCGGAAGCAGGTAATCTTCTGGTCTGTCGCGCTGTTGGTCTCGTTGCTTTGGTCGCTGGGAAGCGCGACGCCGTTCTATCTGATTCCGTACACGATCATTCCCGGGACCAAGTACTTCCGCGCGCCGGCCACGATCTTTTTCGTCGGCACACTGGCTATATCTCTTCTCGCCTGCGTCGGGACGGAACGGTTCCTCCAACTGCGCGTGTCGCGCAAGTATCTCGTTGGCTGGCTCATCTTCGGGGGAGTGATCGCGTTCCTGGCCTCGACCGGCGCGCTTAGCAGCATCGCCGAGACCTTGGCTGACCCACGCCTGGCGGACCGCGTTCAGGCCAACAATAGGGCGCTTTTTCTTGGCGCCTGGCGTTCGTTTGCGTTCGTCCTCCTCGTTTTCGGGCTCTGGTATGCCTTCACCAAGGGGAAGGTTTCTGCGATAGCCGCCGCCTGGGCGCTCGTCATTCTAACGGCCGTCGATCTTTGGACCGTGGAACGCATCTACTGGATGTTCTCGCCCCCGGCCAAGGTTATTTACGCCAGCAATTCAATCGTCGAGTCTCTCAAGGCCGAGCAGCAGCCGGCGCGCGTGTTCGCTTTCCCGGTGCGCGACACTCCCCAGCCGGACGTCTTTCTGAGCGGCGATGCCCTGATGACGCATCGCATACGCCAGGTACTCGGCTACCACGGCAATCAGATCGGACGTTTCAACGAGCTGGTGGGACTAACCTCTCAGGACAATCGGATATTCTCGCCCAATGTGCTCGCCTTGACCAACACGAAGTACTTCCTGACCAACATCCCGGAGCTTCCGTTCATCGGGAATACAACGCTCGCGAAAGGACCTGTGGTCGATGCGTCAGGTGACACCGTCTACCTCTACCGCCTGAATGCGGAAAACCCGTACTCGTGGGTGACGCCGGTGGCAGTGAAGGCGCCGGATGATCAGGTGCTGGCTACCGTGCTCAACTCACGGTTCGATGTGCGGCGCGCGGCACTCTTCGACACATCGGCTCAGGTTGCTGCGGCGCAGGGAATCCAGTCTCTGCCGGAGCCGCTCGCGCTGACCACGAGCGTCCAGCATTACGAGCCCGGACACGTGCAGATCGCCCTCAGCGCCCCGGCGCCGGCGGGCTCATCGCTGATAGTGTCGGAGAATTTCTATCCGGGCTGGCTGGCGACAGTGGATGGCAAGCCCGCGCGCACTGGCCGAGCCGACTATACGCTTATTGGAGTCGAGCTCCCGCAAGGCGCCAGGAACGTCGACCTGCTCTTCACGAGCCCGGCATATCAGCGTGGCAAGACGATCACATGGGTTGCGATCATCATCGGTATTCTGACGCTCGGCGCCGGTACCTGGCGCGATCGGAGACGCCTTGCCTGATCGCGCTCTCGTCATCGTACCGACCTACAACGAGCGTTTCAACATTGCACGGCTGATCCCGGCAGTCCTGGCTCAGGACCCATCAATCGAGATGCTGGTGGTGGACGACGGTTCGCCCGATGGAACCGGCGGCGTGGTCGACGCCATTGCCGCCAACAACGATCGGGTACACGTCGTCCACCGTGAGGGGAAGCTGGGGCTCGGCACCGCCTACATCGCGGGATTCCGCTGGGCGCTGGAGCGAAAGTACGACCTCGTATTCGAGATGGACGCGGACTTCTCCCACAATCCGGAGATGCTGCCCGAGTTTCTCCAGGCGATCAAAGACGCCGATGTAGTGCTTGGCTCGCGGTACCAGGGAGGGCGAGTGAACGTGGTGAACTGGCCAATGAGCAGGCTCTTTCTGAGCTACGCCGCCAATATTTACGCACGCGCGGTCACCGGTCTTCCAGTGTCTGATACTACCGGTGGCTTCAAGTGCTTCCGGCGGAATGTACTTGAATCGATCGATTTAAATTCGGTGAAATCAAACGGTTATGCTTTTCAGATCGAGATGTCCTTCAGGGTGTGGAAGCGTGGCTTTCGCCTCTTCGAGATCCCGATCATCTTCGTGGATCGCACCGAGGGCGTCAGCAAGATGTCGAAGAAGATTGTTCGCGAGGCGATCTGGATGGTCTGGCGTCTGCGTTGGTGGAGCTTGACGGGGAGGATCTGATGGCTCGCCCCAAAGGCCAGCATTTCTACAAAATGACCGGATCGGGCAATGACTTCGTGGTGTTCGATTCCACGAACCGCGCTGCCGCCCATCTCGAGAACGAAGAGGCCATAAAGTCACTCTCGGCGCGTGGCACCGGGGTTGGCGCGGACGGAGTCGTTTTTCTGGAGACGGCTGGGCAGGGCGACATCCGGATGCGCTACTATAACAGCGACGGGTCCGAGGCTTCGCTCTGCGGAAACGCGAGCCTGTGTACGACAAG
>JBKOVX010000395.1:0-7826 GCA_046724115.1 Gemmatimonadota bacterium
GTAGCAGACGGACCTCCGGCTCCGCCGGCAAACTGCGCGCTGCGCGTTCCATCCTGCTGCACGCCGTATGGATTGACACCGAACAGGAACGCGATCTGCCGCGAATTGTCGGTGTCGAGCAAGATCTGGATCTGGTCCTCGCTGTCGATGTTGTCGCGATTCGCGTGCGTCGCACGCACCACATTGCCGTGGATCTCGCGCGCCTTGACGCCGAAATAGATCGCGTCGGCGGAATACCAGACCAGCACTTCCGTCGGATCGACCGCGGGCAGTCCATCGACAGGTTGGTATTGGGAGAATCCCGTGAGTCGCGCGGCACGGCGCCACACTGGCTCATCGAGATTGCCGTCGATAGTGACAGCGCTCTCGATTCGCGGGACCTCGACGTGGACGCGATTCGCGCGTCCGTCATACACGACCGATGAGTCCTGAAGCACTACGGCTGTAACGAGCGCCAGTAGCATCTCAGATCGATCGCTTTCTGCCCGCGAAAACCAGTATTCCTCCAACCACTATCGCGGCGATGCCTACCACGGGCGGGACGAACCCTCGTTCCTGCGCCGTGACTTTCATCGGGCCAACTTCGACTTCATTGCGGCTCTTCGTGTACGGTATTCCTCCCATCACCAGGACGACGATACCGCCAATGACAAGAAGGACGCCTATCCAGCTTAACGGCCGCATAATGACTCCGGGGACGGGGATAGATATGGTGCGCTTTGTCCCCCGCCCGTGGCTAGTACCTTACCACCAGTCCCGTCTGGATCCTGCGCGCCGGCATGCGATAGTACTGCGCGTCCCCGAACTCGCTTTCGGAGACAGCGTCTCGGCGATCGGTCAGATTCCGCCCATCGAGACGCCATTCCACCTTGTCCATCCGAAAACCAATCCCCGCGTCGAGCGTTGAGAACGCGGGCGCGAGCGCGGTGTTGCGCTTGTTGAGGAAACGATCGCCGGTGTAGTTGAAGACAACGTTGCCGGTTAACCCGCGATCCGGCGCGAACGTCAATCCAGCCGACGCCAGATGCCGAGCCGACATCTCGAAGCGGTTTCCACCGAGCTGGGTCGGCACACCGTTGAACGCCTCCACGAAGTCGACGAACTTGCCGTCGTGGAAGCTGTATGAGGCGCGCGCCGATAACGCATTCACCAGCGAGAAATCCGTCTCCAGCTCGACACCTTTGAACCGCGTTTTCCCGGCATTGATCAGAGCCGGCTGATTGTTGATGACAGTCGACGTGACGAGGTTATTGAAATCCATCCGAAACGCGCTCGCTTCGACGTCCAGCCGTCCGCCCACCCCTCTTACCTTTACACCCGCCTCGTAGCTCTGCGATGTCTCCGGATTGAGCACGCCTTCATTCTCGGCGAGGCTGAAATCGAAAGCCGCCGGCTTGAACGTGTTACGGTAGTTCGCGAACACCCGCACGTGATCTGCATCCTGTTCCCAAAGTCCGAATATCGCGCCGACCGCGCCACTCAGGCGCGAATGCGTGACCTCAGCGCCCTCGCCCCGGCTCTCAGTCGTAGCATTCAGCCGCAAGCCGCCATTCAAAGTAAGTCGGGAAATCGGCTGCCATTCCGCTGAGCCATAGGCGCCGAGAAATCTGCGATCACTTCCGGCATCCTTGTCGAAAACAGTAGGCTCGAGTACCGACGTTTGAGCCGATCCATCCAGTGGGACCGTGTAGGTGAACGTCGCGCCCTTTCCTTCTCCGCCGGCGAATAACGCATCAGCGCCGGTCAGGAACCGTAGTTGCGGCCTGGCTTGCCAGATGAGATGCGTATCGGCGTAGAAATCGTTGATGTCGATGTCCTCTCTGGATCCGGCGGCGTTGTCAGGTGTGTTCGAGATGGCGGTCAGAAAGCCGCGGAACAGACTCTGGCCGGAGAACGTGTAGGACGCCGTAGTGCCCCACGTTACATCGCCGAATACCGGGCGCTCGTATCCGCCCGAAATCGCGATCCTGTTTTCGTTGAGGTATGCGTTGGCAGGATTGTAATTCGCGTCGAGCGGCGTGTTAGTCGAGAGACCAGTGCCCTCGCGCGGATGCGGGCTCGCCGGATCCTGTCGCAGCAAGTTCAGATCGGCAGAAAGCCAGGTCTGGTGGTCGCCGTTGACTTTGGCTGTGCGCCACAACGCGTGACCGCGCGAGAAAGAAGTATGGTCGTCCTTGAAACCCTCCCGCTCCAGATCGGCGCTGAGTCGTGACTTCCACGATCCGAGATTGATGAACGGCATGTCGGTGCCAATCGCGCCCGAGCCGAACGTCCCTCCGCGGAGTTCTGCGCTGCGTTCAGTAGCCGTTCCGGAGCGATGGACCACATGGATGACGCCGACGAATGATGTTGCCCCGTACGTAACCGGGGCTGGTCCGCGCATGACCTCGATGCGCTCGACATCGCGCAAATCCAGCGTCGAGATGGCGGGATTGAACGCGCCACCCCACGGCACTCCATCGACAACCAGCAGGAACGCGTCGAACTCGCGCAGCCCCCAGAACTCGGGGACGGCACTGGCAGGTCCCGCATCGCCACCCGGAGCGATCGCCACCCCGGCAGCCAGCGCCAGCACGTCCTTGAGCGACGTCGCGCCGCGGGCACGCAGCTCATCACCCGAAAAGACTTCGATCGAGGCAGCGACGTCGTGTGGTCGTTCCGGGATTCGCGTTCCGACTACTTCCACCGGCGGACTGGGCTGCGGCGGTCTTGGCTGATCCTGCGCCGAAACTCGAGCAGCGGTGACCAGCAGTGCGATAGCAACGGAGGAGCGGCGTCCTACAGTCTGAACACTCATTCTCGACATGGTCTGAATTTACGCCCGCACCAGCCTCTTGTAAGCGATCCGGTGCGGCTGGTCGGCGTCAGGCCCTTTCCGGCGCTTCAGATCCTCGATGTAGCTCTGATAGTTCCCCTCGAACCACACCGTCTCCGAATTGCCCTCGAACGCCAGAATGTGCGTCGCGATGCGGTCGAGAAACCAGCGATCGTGCGAGATTACCACCGCGCAGCCCGGGAAATCTACCAGCGCCTCCTCGAGTGCACGCAGCGTATCGACGTCCAGATCGTTGGTCGGCTCGTCGAGCAGCAGCAGATTGCCGCCTGACTTCAACAGCTTTGCGAGATGCAGGCGATTCCTCTCGCCGCCGGAAAGATCTCCGACTTTCTTCTGCTGGTCCGCGCCCTTGAAGTTGAACTGCGCCAGATACGCCCGTGCCTGCATCTCGCGCTTTCCGACCATGATGATGTCGTTCCCCTCGCTCACTTCCTTGTAGACGGTGTTGGCATCGTTCAACTCGCGCGCCTGATCTACGTAAGCGAGCTGAACCGTATCGCCGACATTGAGTGATCCGCCGTCAGCCTTTTCACTGCCGACGATCATCCGGAACAGCGTCGTCTTGCCGGCGCCGTTGGGCCCGATGATGCCGACGATTCCACCTCGTGGCAGCGCGAACGAGAGGTCGTCGAAGAGAACCTTGTCCCCGTACGCCTTTTTCAGGCTCTTCGCGATCACGACATCGTTGCCGAGTCGCGCCGGCGGCGGAATGATGATCTCGTTCTGCATGACCTTTTCGCCTTCCGCGGCGTTGGCCAGTTCCTCGTACTTCTGGATGCGCGCCTTGCTTTTTGTCTGACGCGCGCGCGGCGACATCCTCACCCACTCCAGCTCCCGCTCGAGTGTTCTCTGCCGAGCCGATGCTTGCTTCTCTTCCTGCGCCAGTCTGGTGCGCTTTTGCTCCAGCCAGGCGCTGTAGTTCCCCTCGTAAGGAATGCCGGCACCGCGATCGAGCTCCAGAATCCAGCCGGCAACGTTGTCGAGGAAGTACCGGTCGTGGGTCACCGCTACGACAGTGCCCGGGAACTCGGCGAGATATCTCTCCAGCCAGGCGACTGATTCGGCGTCGAGATGATTCGTCGGCTCGTCGAGGAGTAGCATGTCCGGCTCCTCGAGCAGCGTACGACATAACGCTACGCGGCGACGCTCACCACCAGACAGCGTGCTGACATCGGCGTCGGCGGCCGGGAGACGCAGTGCGTCCATCGCGATCTCAATCTTGCGATCGATGTCCCAGGCGTCGATGGCGTCGATCTTCTCCTGCACCCGCGCCTGCTGATCGAGCAGCTTCGTCATCTCGTCATCCGACATCGGCTCGGCGAATTTGTTCGAGATGTCCTCGAACTTCTTCAGCAGGTCCTTCACCGGCTTCACCGCGACGTCGACGTTCTCCTTGACGTCCTTCGAAGCATCGAGCTGCGGCTCCTGCGAGAGGTAGCCGATCCGCGTGCCCTCGTGCGGCCACGCTTCACCCTGAAAATCGTGATCGACTCCCGCCATGATCTTGAGCAGCGATGACTTGCCCGCGCCATTTGCGCCGAGCACGCCGATCTTCGCGCCCGGATAGAAAGACAACCAGATCCCGCGAAGAATCTCCCGCGACGGCGGGACGACCTTTCGCAGGTCTTTCATTACATAAATGAATTGTGGAGGCATCCGACCAATCTAAAGGCCGGTGCAACTGCCGCGAACTGCGAGCAGCGAACTAAGTGCCAGTTCGTTCGCCGCTCGCAGTTACTACTTAGGGTCTCCAATCATCGCGTGGTCGCGATCCATATGGTCGTCATGCCAGATGGACTTGAGATCATTCCCCGCGAAAACGTTGGCATGCACCATCCACCCAAACGCCTGCGGAATGAACCGCCCATTCGCCGCGTCGCACTCTTCCTTCGTCGCAACGCCGAGGGGCCCGAACACTGGTCGTCCGTTCTTCGTCTCGTACCACCGCTCTTTCGCGTTCCGCACGGGGATGCACCAGTTGACGTGACGATGCCAGTGCGCGACGCTGAGCGGCACCCGCTCATTTAGCTCGTCCTCGGTCGTGCGTTTCGAAGCGGTGTACATCGCACCAATCAAGTGGAACTGACCCTGCGCATCCTTCTTATACAGAAGCGATGTTGGCCTCGCCGGATCGAATCCCCACTGATTTCGAATTGCGTTCCAGCCCTTCGTGAAATGGTACTGCGGCTGATTCTTGATCTGCGGCGCGAACATCTTGTAGCCATCGGCCTCGGCGACCTTCACATCCTGATACTTCGCGATCGCCTGCCGCAGCTCATTGACGATCTGTGTCGAGCGAATCGAATCAGCGGTAGTGAGCGGGCGTGGACTGGAGTAGGCCATGTGCCTGGCCATTGCCGTCATCCGCCAATCGTCACCGCCACTCATGTCCATGCCGGCCATGTCGTGTGACGGCATCGAAGTCGTCGACGCCGAATCAGAATGGCTATGGGAGTGTTGAGCAACCGCGCGTCCGGAGATCCCAACGATTGCTGATACAGCGAGAGTTGACCGGAGCAGGAGTGTTCGAAGCATGTTCACCGCCAACGGGTTGATTGGTACGACCGAACAGTTATACCCCGTTAGACGATCATTCCTGGGTCGCGGTTAACCCCCGAAAGACGCTAACAACCTGTCCAGCGCTTCGCGGACCTTCTCGTGGGGCAGCTGGTGAATCTGGTCTTCGTTCCAGGCGATGATCTCGCCGGGTGTGTTCCATGGGGCGTACGGTTTGTGTTCGCGCTTGAGGAGCACCAGCGATGGTTTTCTGAACGCGGACGCTGCGTGCGAGATGCTGGTGTCCGGGGTGAAAACCATGTCCGACGTTCCGACGAGCGCAAACGCATCGCGCAATTGCGGCGTCTCCACCGGCAGTGCATTCACTTCAGTGGCGACTTTGTTGACGCTCTCCCACTCCGCTGGCAATCCAATCACGATGATCGGCATGTTCGGGAACCGTGTCCGCGCCGACTGGATTGTCGCGACGAATTTGCCGTCGGGCCAGCGTCGCTTCGGTTCGGACGCTGACAGGTTCACCAGCAGTCGCTTTGTGCTTCCAGACGTCGTGGTGTCGGAACCACTCCCGCCCTTCCCCGCAGCGACGAGATCGCGCGCTTCGGACCATCGCTGCTCCGCGCGTGCCCTCTCTTCATCGGTAAGAAAAATCTCCGGCTGCCAATCGACAGCCGTCGGGTTGACACCAAATGGCACCGCCAGGTGCTTCGATCCTTCCATGTAGTGGTCGACGCGATTCCATTCCGGAACTGGAACGTTGTAGATCCGCGTGTTACCGCGAGCACCAACTCTGAATCGCGCACCGCCCGCGTACATGAGGAGCGGTGTTGACGTAAAGACAGGCGGATTGTTGATCCTGCCGTCGACCATCACCGTATAACGTTCCCGTCTCAGGCGGCGCATGATCTCGCTATAGCTGCGGAACGAGTTGCGCTCGAGTGTCAGCACGTTGCCGACGTACGGATTCCCCTGTAGCACGGGTGCGGTAGTGGGCGTCGCCAGCACATCCACCTTCCCGCTCGGCAACGCGCCGGCGATGTTCCGGATCACGGATGTAGCCATGATCATGTCGCCGATGCGTTCGTAGCGCAGAAACAGAACCCGATAATCCGCGTCCGTTGGCGGTGGCAGGCTGGTTTCCGCCGGACCCGGCAGCATCCGGCCAATCAAACGCATCCATACTGCGCGCCAGGCTATCTCAACTTTTCGCAGATCCACCGGCAAGGGGAAGCTCTAACAGCTTTCGTGAAGGTTGCGGGTCACGCGTGTGATAGAGCTGAATCGCGCTTATCACGAACGGCTCCGGAATTCGGGTACTGAGCAGCTCCCGGATCGACTTCGGATCCAGAGACGGGTAGAGGCTCAGTGTGCAGTGTGGGCTAAAAGTGTACCGCGCCCTCGTGAACGGCAGCCCGCTTCCGGCAATCCTGTCGTGCAGGACCCGGATCGGGCCGTGTGGATCGATTGGCAGGACGATGATGTCCGTCTGCATGAACCGTTGCGGCGGCTGGAAGCGGAGCGTGATGGGCGCCGTTTCCTCTGCGATGGGCTCCAGCTTCTCGCGCATCACTTCCACATCGATCGTGGGTGGGATCGGCCCGACCCCGGACGAGCCGCTCAGCGTTATGTGCGGCAGCTTGTAGCGCGCCAGCTTCGGGTCATAGCGCTCGTTGATCGTGCGGATGCGCTCACCGATTTCTTCCGGCAGCTCCGCCAGAATGAAAATGCCATTCAGCTGCAAACACTACTCGGCATTGAGGCCTTCAGTAACTAGAACTGAATCGAAAACAATACTGGATTGATCTGGACCTGCGAGCTCTTGCCCTTGATCAGTTTGTTGTCGATGCTGTTACCCGGGTTTGAGTGCGTGTACTTCACGACTTTGAGTCCGATGATCGTTCCGATCGCCGCGCCGGCCATGACGTCGCTCGCCCAATGCATGTTGTTGTAGATCCGCGAAAGACCAACCAGTGTCGCGCCACCATAGAACACCGTTCCAACCAGGAATCCGCCGTGCGGCCACCAGAATTGCGACTCTCTGGTCACTGTCGATGCAAAGGCGAACGCGGTAATCGTGTGGCCCGAAGGGAACGATCGATACTGGTCGCCCTGAAACCCGCGCCAAAGCTGGAAATTACCCGGGTTCTTGATGTCCACAAATGGCCGCTGCCTTCCTGCCGTCAGCTTTATTGCAACCCCCAGCGCATTGGCTAGCGCGATCGATTCTACGCTGTGCAGCCCAAGCGATTGTACCCTTCGCTGTCCGTCGACCCGCCCAATGACATAGATGCCAAGTCCAGTTGCGACCGATCCCGGATCACCGAGAAGTCGAAAACCCGTGGCGGCCGTTCGTAGAAACCTGTTCTCCTGGGCTCTCGGATCCTGAAGCCGCGACGCAACCTGCATGTCGATTGGTGCCACCACCACGGTTCCGACCGCGAACACGCCGAGCAGAAGCGCATCCTTTCCGACGAAC
>JBKOVX010000058.1:0-2831 GCA_046724115.1 Gemmatimonadota bacterium
TCTCCTGATCGCGGATGGCCCGGACGCGCGCGGATAGTCCGTACAGTCTGATGAAGCCGGCAGCATCGCTTTGCTGATAGACGTCGTCTTCGCCGAACGTGACGAAGCGCTCGTCGTAGAGCGCGAATTCGCTTTCCCGACCAACTACGGAAGCCGTGCCCTTGAAGAGCTTGAGCGTGACATTGCCGGTGACGCGCTCCTGGGTGACGTTCACGAACGAATCGTATGCCTCGCGCTCTGTCGTCCACCAACGTCCCTCGTAAACGAGATCCGCGTAGCGGGGGGCAATGAGATCCTTGGCGGCAAGCGTCCGGCGATCGAGCACCAGCTGCTCGAGCTCGCTGTGCGCCGAGTAGAGAAGCGTTCCACCCGGCGTCTCGTAGACACCGCGGGACTTCATGCCAACGAGCCTGTCCTCAACCAGATCGATCCGACCAACGCCATGTCTTCCGCCAATGGTGTTGAGTGCGCCCACAAGATCAACCGCATCGAGCTCGGCTCCGTTTACCGACACCGGGGTGCCGTTGATAAAGCCGATGGTGACTTCCTCCGGCTCATTCGGGGCTTTCTCCGGTGCCGTTGTCAGCATGAACAGATCGGCAGGTGGAGCCGCCGATGGCTGCTCGAGAACTCCGCCTTCGTGCGAGATGTGCCAGATGTTGCGATCGCGGGAGTAGATCTTGTCTCTCGTCGCGGCAACGGGAATGTGATGAGATTCCGCGTAGGCAATGGCGTCTTCGCGGCTGCGGATATCCCACTCGCGCCAAGGCGCAATTACGGGCAGATCGGGGGCAAACGCGGCATATGTGAGCTCGAAGCGGACCTGGTCGTTTCCCTTGCCGGTGCAGCCGTGGGCAAGCGCGTCTGCGCCCACCTGCCGGGCGATCTCGACCTGGCGGCGCGCAATGAGGGGCCGACCCATCGAAGTGCCGAGGAGGTATTTACGACCGTAGATAGCGCCGGCGCGGAGGGTGGGCCACACGAACTTTTCCACGAATTCCTGACGCAGGTCTTCGACGTAGCACTCATCGGCACCCGATGCGATCGCTTTCGCCCGTACGCCTTCCAGCTCGTCGCCCTGTCCGATGTCGGCGGCAACGCAGATGACGCGAGCGCCATAGCGTTCCTTGAGCCAGGGGACGATGATGGATGTGTCCAGCCCACCGGAGTAGGCCAGGGCAATGGTTCGAATCACGGACGCCTCAATAAGTATTCAGAATGACTGAATATTTAATCGGTCCGGGCAAGCCCGTCAATGCTTAGTCAGGGCTCTCCCGCCAGGGCCCTGAGGCGCCTCATAACTCGTTCCCGGGCGGCAACCGAGCGACAGATGATCAGGATCGTATCGTCGCCGCCAACGGTGCCGAGGATGTCGGACCACGCCTCGCCATCCAGAGCGGCAGCGATGGGCTGAGCGCCGCCCGGAACGGTGCGCAGGACCAGCATCTCGCTGACGCCTTCGATTCGCAGGAATAGCTGGGGCAGCAGCGTGTCGAGAGCAGCCCGGCTCTCCTCTATGCTACCGTCGGTGATCGCATACCGGGCGCCTTCCGGGGTAGGGACTCGCGCCAGACGCAGCTCCCGCAGGTCTCTCGATAAGGTTGCCTGGGTGACATCCCACCCTCGTTGGAGGAGCAGCTTGCGCAGATCTTCCTGGCTGCTCACCACCCGGGCGTTGATGATCTCGAGAATCGTGTCGTGCCGCTCGCGCTTGTTTGCCACGCGGTGAGTTTAGCATGACGATGACTGTTCCGCGAGGCGAGGGTCGCCGGATCATTGACGCGCCCCTAGTGTAATGTTATGCATTCTCTATGCATAAAGTTCCGGTAGGTGTTCTCGGCGCCAGTGGCTACGCCGGGCGGGAGCTGTGCGGCCTGATCGCTCAGCACCCGGGACTCGAGCTCACCTTTGCGTCTGCCAATGAGCAGCGAGGGCAGCGCGCGCGCATCGGAGCCAGTGAGGTCACCTACGTCGCCACCGAAGACGCTCCGCTGGGAAAGGCGGAGGTCGTTTTTACCGCGCTTCCACACGGTGCTGCCGCGACCTGGGTCGGCAACGCCAGGGCAAGCGGCGCGCGGGTTGTGGATCTCTCCTCCGATTTCAGACCGGGCGTCGACACTCGCGCTAATCGCTCCGGCGCGCCGTACGGGCTGACTGAGTTGATGCGCGCGCAAATTCCGGGAGCCGGGATCGTGGCGAATCCAGGTTGCTATCCTACTGCAATATTGATTGCGATCGCGCCCTTGCTGACCGAGGGCTGGATCGTACCCGGTGCTACCATAAATGCAACCGCCGCCAGCGGAGTTACTGGCGCCGGATACTCGGTCCGTCCGGATCTCCTTTTTGCGGAGGTCGCCGAGGATTATCGCGCGTATTCGGTTGGCAACGAGCATCGGCACCTGGCCGAAATGCGGGCAGTCACCGCGGAGCTGGGTGGGCGAGACAACGACATTTTGTTCACGCCTCACCTGCTGCCGGTGGCCCGTGGAATACTGGCCACCATCACCGTGCCGGTGAAGGAATACGTCGATGACCCGGCAGCACTTTGGCGGGATACCTACCAGGGTGAGGTCTTTATCGAGATCGCCGACCAGCCCCCATCGTTGCGGGACGTGGTGCGTCGAAACGTGGTTCGATTGAGCGTGGCCAAGGCCGCCAACATGCGGCAGCCGACGCTGATCATAATTTCCGCGATCGACAATCTCATGAAAGGGGCAGCAGGCCAAGCACTGCAGAATGCGAACGTTCTTCTCGGACTCCGGGAACAGGCAGGGTTGCCGGTATAATGCGCGTCATAAAGATCGGAGGAAGGGCGCAGGCCAGTCCTCAGC
>JBKOVX010000452.1:0-5164 GCA_046724115.1 Gemmatimonadota bacterium
GCCACCAGGTTTCCCGAGTGGACGAAAGTCGGAGGTGTTCCCCAGACGTTGCCAGCGCCGCGAGGCGAGGCGGTCAGGGTGTCCATTTTCGCGACGTCGCGTCGAGCGGCGGCCGAGTCCGCGTATATGAAGACCTCGAGCCGGGACCGACCGAGCTTGTACGCCACCGGGCCTACACTGAATCCAGGTCGCCGCGGCGCCGGTTCTGCCACGTGGTTGACTACGAATCCCGACTGTGTCAGGCGCTTTTCCAGACTGCACAAAGCCCAGAGTCCCGTGCGGGGGCAGGCCGCTTTGTGTGTAGTGCTCCCCGACGTGACCGGCGTATCGACCGCCGCCTTTGCAGTCGTGACCGAAGCCGAGTCTGAGGGGGACGCATCGGGCCGCGCGTGTCCACATCCGAGCAGAAAGAGAGCGACTACCCCAGCCAATTTGCGAAGCATCATCGACTGCAAAGATAGAGAGATCGGTTAGGCACCGCGATTGCTCTTATGATGGCTTCACAGGAGGGGTGATGGCGATGATTCAACGCATGATACGAGGGGCCGCGGCGGCACTGATGCTGGTTTCGGTGGGTGCGTGCTCGAATAGCCAGCTTGGAAATATCTTAGGGGGTGTCCTCGGCGGAGGGAACGGTCAATCCGCTCAGCTCAGCGGAATGATTAGGGGCGTCGACTCACGCTCGCAACAAATTGCCATACAGACTTCCAACGGACAGACAGTTCCCGTTTCGTACGACAACCAGACGCAGGTGGTGTATCAGAACCAGAATTACTCGCCGACAGCGCTCGAATGGGGCGATCAGGTGACGGCTCGGGTTCAGCCAACCGGCAACAGCTACTACACGGACTACGTTCAGGTCGATCAATCGGTAGGCAATGGCAGCGGCAATGTTTCCTCGAACGTCCAGCTCCTGCAGGGAACGGTTCGCCAGGTCGATCGGAGGAATGGGCTCTTCACCATCGACACGAACAGCAGCAATATGATCACGGTGACGCTGCCCCCGAACGTGACCTCAAACGACCTCAACAGATTCAACAACCTGCGCACTGGAGAATTCATCCGGTTCTACGGAAGGTTCTTGAGCAGCGCCCAGATCCAGCTCACGCAGTTCAATTGATTGAACGCGACAATTTGCTCGAGCGTTCATGACGCGCGGGCGCAAAAAAAGGGGAGGGCATTTAGCCCTCCCCTTGCACTTCGCGGCTCAGACCGAGAGCCGAAAAGCGCTTAGAACATGATGCCGACGGTAACCGGCACGAACTTCACCGAGCCAGCATCGGTCGAATAGCTGTTGTAACGCGCTTCGACGAACGCCTTGAACACCGACAGCGGCAGGTTGATACCAGCGCCGGCGTTCCAGCCGAGGTGGTTATCAGTCGTGGCGCTTCCACCGGTCGGGGTCACCGACTGCATGTAGAGTCCAGCGCCGCCGATCAGGTACGGCGAGATGCCGATACTCGGCAGACGCCATACAAGGTTACCAGTCGCGCTAATTGCGTGGAGCTTGGCAGGAACACCAGCCTTCTCACCAAACTGGTTGTATGCGCCATCGACGCGCAGGCCAACCGGGATGAAAGGCAGGTTGATTCCCAGGGCGGCGGTAGCATTGTAGCCCATGTCCGCGCCATTCTTCAGGTCGCTCATTGGCTGAGCGATGCCGCCAGCAACTCCGAGCTGGAACGGCTTCAGTGCGCCGAGCTGCGCGTGCGAAACGCGCGGAACAGCGACGAGTGCGATCGCGGCGATCGCGAGGAACAGTGAACGCTTCAAAGCTTCTCCTTGTTCGAGAATGCGCCCGCAAGCTGCCGTGATGCAAACTCGTAGGACGCTGATCTGGTTTACGCGAGGGTTTTTGCGCCGCGCCTCGGTCCGGAGACCAATGCAGCCGACGCCTTGCCGGCCCTCACCGACAATTTGACGCGCCAGAGTAAGCGGCAGTAACGATTGTGAGGCCCATATACGCAAAACCCGCTGACAAAGCGGATTTGTGATATTGCGGAAACAGATGTCAAAAATGGACCGCCGTTGAACATGGAAGTTCCTGTGGCGTTTCCGCATTCACTCGGAGCGGCGGGCTGACCAAGCTTCCTGCTCCCCACTTTAGTTTGTGGATGCCTTTGCGCGGCTAGATCTACGGCCCGCCTTACTGCGCGACGATCGTCAGTACTACCGGGGTTGAATCACTCGAACCGTAGCTCGCGCCGGAACCTGCTGGACGAACGAAGACACTCGCCGCAGTTGGGATCTGCGAAAGCACACCAGACGCAACGACCTCGTCGCGACTCGTGAGCGCCGTGTATCCGGATTGCCCGTCGCGCGACCACTGGAGCTGAGTCTTGCCATTCGCGCCGATCGACAGCGTCCACGGCTGCGTGGCGTTGATGTTGAGCGCGAGTCCGTTCGCTGAAGGCTGGCCCGACACTCTCATCGCGCTCGAAGGAACCTGGGCGTTGGCGACCTGGACCTTCACTCGCGGCGGAACGGTGACCGTCACCGTGTGCGTCAGGCTGACCGACGCACCCTGCTGCGCGACGGCCGAGCGCGACAGAAGCGCGCTTGCGAGCATGATTGCGGTGAAGGCGACACGACGAGCCATTTACAGAGCCTCCAAGGCACCGAGAGCAGCAGCTCAAATGGTGCGGTGAATTGATGAGGCACAATTTGTACCTCGCCCTGTGACGGCTCTGTGAAGGGACTATGACTGTTTAGTCATAATCCCGATCTTTTCTTAACTCTTTTGTTTTGAGGGACTTACATTGCTGGGGATGAGTACGAATCCGATCCCACGCCTGGTTGTTATCGAAGCATCGGCGCCGGCGCTCTGCAGCTTCTTGCGGAGTCGCGCCACGTGTGCGTCGATGACGTTGGAGCTCGGATCGAAATGCATGTCCCAGACGTTGTCGTGCAACTCGCTGCGCGAGACGGTTTCGCCCGCCCTCAACATCAGGTGCTCGAGCAGCTTGAGTTCCATCGATGTGAGGCTCACCTCTGCGGCGTTGCACGTCACTCGCCGCGTCAGACGGTTGAGTGTCAGGTTTCCGACGCTAACCTGCTCGCCGACGCGCGCGCTTCCGGCACCGCGGCGAATGAGAGTGCGAACGCGGGCTCTCAGCTCGGCGTTCGACACTGGCTTTACGACATAGTCGTCGGCCCCGGCATCAAGTCCGCGAACGATCGAGTCGGTGTCCCCCTGACCGGAATACAACAGGATCGGTGTGTGCCTGCCGTGGCGTCGCAGCTCCTGGAGTATCTCGAATCCGTGACGATCGCCAAGCTGAAGGTCGAGAATAATTCCGTCGTATTCGTTCACCAGTGCCAGCGTGCGCGCCTCCTCGCCCGTCGAAGCGGTGTCAACCGCGTACGCCTCGTCGCGGAGAACGCGGGCGACGAGCTTGAGTATCGATTTGTCGTCGTCAACTACCAGGATGCGCATTGAGAGGGGCGAGGGACGAGGGGCGAGGGACGAGGGACCTGGGAGAATGGAGACAGTCGCTAATAGAGGAGTATCGCTGACGCCAGGTAGCGCGTGAAGTGGACGCGCAAAAAAGGGAGAGGGCAATCGCCCCCTCCCTTTTCGACCATGGCGAGCACGCGATTAGAACAACACTCCGAACGTGATCGGAATGAACTTCGTCGAAGTCCCCGAAGTCTGAATCTGGTTGTAACGCGCTTCGATGAAAGTGTCGAAGCCACTGAGGGGCATGCTGATGCCGCCGCCCACATTCCAGCAGAAATTGTTGTCCGATCCGCTGCCAAATCCGGTGACGCTAGCAGACGTGTGGCACCATCCCGCGCCTCCGATCGCATACGGGGAAACCGTCGCTGCCGGGATCTTGTACACAAGGTTGCCTGTCACGCTCGTGTAGGCGACGTTGCCATCGAAGGGACTCTTGAGACCGAAGCGATTGTAGGCGCCATCGATTCTGATGCCGAGAGGAATCATCTTCGAATTGAGACCGACCGTACCAGTGACGTTGAAGCCGGTGTTGGCGCCGTCCGACAGATCGCTGGTCGGAAGTGCCGCACCTGCGGCGACACCGATTTGAACCGGCTTCGCCGACGATATCTGGGCGCGCGCCTCGGCTGAGACAAGCGCCATGCCCACCAGGGCGACTGCAAAGAGGGAACGCTTCAAAACAACTCCTTGTTGATGGAAGCGCCCGCACCGGGCCGATCGGCTACCGTTCAGGACGCTAATTCCGGTTACGCAGCGAGGATCGCGCCCAGCGTTCCTCAGTGCGTCAACGGGACGAGCTAGAGTCTTGCGGAGTAACGGTTTGCTTGGGCTTCACCACTTTCCTCCGCACCCGGGCGCGACGGGGCGGTGGCGTAGGCTTGTTCTTGATGAGGTAGGCGGGATTGATCCGCTCCAAACGCCGGTCCCGCGCGTCGGCCAACGCGGTGCTACATGCATCGCGGACGGTTCGCATTGATGTGTCGGGCACTGCCCGCAGGGCGCTCGCCGCCGAATCATAGTAACTGTTGACCGCGAGCGAGTCTGCCCTCAGGAAGGGCATCCCGCAAACTTCCTCGACAGCGTATTTGTCGCCGAGCAGGGAAAGGACTCGTGTCGGTGCGTGATTCAGCGCCGACGCGAGCGCGATCGACAGGCTGGCTTCCGCCGCCGCGGAAGCTGGCGTGATCTCTTTCGCTACCTCGAGCCACGAGCTGTCGCCGGTGGCGATTCCGTTCGTCACGGAGCGACCGAAATTCTCATCCGAGTCGATTCGCCGCGACACTGCGGTCGCTCCGCGAAGCCTTATCTCGGATAGAACCAGCTCCCCGCTTCCCATCGGTGTCCAGCGGCTCTCTTTACACCCCGTCGCGACGATTAAAGAGAGCAGACCACCGGCGATCACTTGCCGGTGCACGCTTCGCGTACGCGGGCGGTGTCACTCGGCATCCAGACGGCGATTGCGCGTGCCTTGCGCTCGGCGTCGTTCGCGCCGACTGCCGCGCCCAACACTTTGACGGTGGCGTGGCTGGCACCCAACGCATCGATAACGACGCCGTTGGCGCCCACACCCGCCGCTTCGTTGCGAAGAGATTTCAGCAGGTCGCCGTTACTTGTGTAGACCGAGTTGCCCTCGGCGGTGATGAGCGCAACCTCATAGTAGTCGTACGGCACGTGGTCGCGATCGGAATACACCGGCACTGCATC
>JBKOVX010000238.1:0-4032 GCA_046724115.1 Gemmatimonadota bacterium
CGCAGATCATCGCCCAACGCGAGCTGGCACGTCGCGGTCACGACCCCGAGCCGATCGGCGACCTCATTTTCGCGGCGGTGATCGGCGGACTCCTTGGCGGCAAGATCTATTACGCGGTGTTGATGCGCGATCCGAGCGCGCTCTTCAGCAGGGCCGGTTTCGTTTTCTGGGGCGGACTGATGGGTGGGATCCTCGCATGTTACGCGGTGATCAGGTACAAGGGCCTCTCTTTCCCTCGTATCAGCGACGTCGCGGCGCCGGCGATAGCGGCTGCGTACTCGCTCGGCAGAACCGGTTGCTGGGCAGTGGGTGATGACTACGGCAGACCGTTCAACGGATTTGGCGCAGTCAGTTTTCCTCACGGTGCGCCCCCGTCAACGGTCGCGAACATGACGGACCTGTTTCACATCCCGGCGCCGCCGGGATCGTCGCCCAATCAGGTTCTCTCCGTCTATCCCACTCAGCTCTACGAGGTCGCACTCGGCTTTGTGATGTTTCTGATTCTGTGGCGCTTTCGCGATCACAAGCACGCTGAGGGCTGGCTCTTTGGACTCTACTGCGTGCTGGCTGGTGTCGAGCGATTCATCATCGAGTTCGTCCGCGCCAAGGACGATCGTTTTCTCTTCGGAACGTTCACCGGCGCGCAGGTGATCGCGCTCTGCTTCGCGATCGGCGGAGCGATCTGGATGTACGTGCGTCGGAATCCGGCGGCGGATGCCCCTGGGATTTACGCGGCGAGTCAGGCTGCGTAGGCGGGAGGCGGGAGGCGAGAGGCGGGAGGCGGGAAGCGGGAAGCGAGGCGCGAAAATGAATACTACCAGGCTGCTAGCTCTCACAATGGCCGTGTCTGCGTTGGGCGGCTGCGCTACCGTGGAAACCACGATCGTCGCCCAGCCGGGCGTCGAGTTCGCGCTACCACTCGGCAAGACGGCTGCGATCAATGCCAGTGGCGCCCGCATCACCTTCAAGCAGGTGAGCGAGGATTCGCGCTGCCCTGTCGACGTGCAGTGCGTGTGGGCAGGCGACGCCAAGATCGATCTGACAATCTCCCGCAGTGGAGCGCCCGACGACTTGAAGGTGATAAGCTTCACACCGCCCAACAACGAAACTACGTCCGGCGATCTGCGTATTCGTTTTACAGGACTCGCTCCGGTGCCGCGACAGGCGGACAACGGAAAGCCCCGCGCCTACGTCGCACAGCTGGTAGTCACCCGAGGTTAGCCTCGGCAGGTGCTCATGATGCGGTTCAAATTGAATGCGGCTGCACTCATTGAGTCGGCGCGGGTCGGCGCCGATTCGCTGCGCACGAACCCCACGCGCACCACACTCTCGACCACCGGCGTCATAATCGGCGTGGCCGCACTCGTTGCGGCGTTCTCGATCACCGATGGGGTGGATCTATGGGCTAGAGCGCTCATCGCGAGAGAGAGCAGCGTTCAGGACGTCGCGATCACGCCACGCACGAGCACGGTAGTCGCCGGCCGCACCATCCCGCTCACCGGCTATCCGATTCTAACGACGGAAGACGCCGAGCGCGCCAAGAATGAAGTGCCCGGCGTCGCCCAGTACGCGCTGACGCTAACCGGTAGCGCGCCCGTCGAGTACGGCGATCGACGCGCCACGGCGCTGCTCACGCTCAGCACCGCCAGTCTCGCCGATTTCACGTCGATCGAAGTCCTCGCCGGCCGATTCTTCACGACCAGTGAGGTTCTCCACTCCGCGCCGGTAATCGTGCTCGGACATCGGCTGGCCCAGGAGCTTGCTGGGGGTCGCGACGCGTTGTGGCTGATCGGGCGCGCCATCAAAGTCAGCGGAAGGAGACGCGAGGTCGTCGGCGTGCTTGCCCCACCGCAGGTTGGCCCCGAGCCCGATCTCGCGGCGTTTGCTCCTCTGCGCGGTGGCGAGTCGTTGCTCGAACCATCGAAAGAGCCACGCCTGCCGACGCTGAGACTCAAGGCGTACAGCATCGAAGCTGTTGACACGTTGCGCACGCAGGCGGTGAACTGGCTGGCCGAGCGATACGGGACGAAAGTCGAGAAACTGAATGTCGAAGTCGGGACGCAGCGACTGGAGAACACGCGTCAGGCGATGCTGCTGACGAAGCTGCTCCTGGGATTGCTAGCCGGATTGATTCTGGCCGTCGGTGGAATCGGCATCATGAATGTCCTCCTCGCCGCAGTCGTCGAGCGCACTCGCGAGATCGGGATCCGCAAAGCCGTTGGTGCGCGGCGCGCCGACATTCAGGCGCAGTTTCTGGTCGAGTCGATCACCGTCACCGGCACGGGCAGCGCGATCGGATTTGTTGTCGGAATAATTCTCGCCCAGGCGGGGACCGCGGTATTCCGTCTCTGGGCACACGCGCCGATTTATCCAGTGATGCACCTCAGCACCGGACTCCTCGCCGTTGGATCGGCGATTACGGTTGGACTGATATTCGGGACTTATCCGGCGAGAAGGGCCGCGGAGTTGCCGCCGATCGAAGCGATCGCGCGGGAGTGAGAGGGGCGAGGGACGGGGGGCGAGGGACGAGTGAAGGCACTCCGAGGTTGATAAACGAATTGGCGCGATCTCGAGACGCGCTTCCCTCGCCCCTCGTCCCTCGCCCCTCGCCCCTCTCACTCCCCCTTCCCGCCTCACGACGAATGATCATGCACCATCCGCCAGCCGCGCGGCGTTCTTACCCAGATCGTTGTGAACCACCCAGTCCGGTCCGGTCGGCCACCGCCGGTGAGAATGTATTGGCCGGTCACAATTGCCTGGTCAGGACCGATCGGTCTGATCTCGAGATGATCGTAGCTTAGAGACTGCAGCGGCCGTCCGGCCCGCCAAAATCCTGCCTTCATCTGTCCTTCGATTCCGCCGACACCGCGCACCAGGCCGGTCGATCCCATCGCCGTCGCTGAATCGACGTACGCCGACAGATACACGGGAAGCTCGCCGCGATTCCAGCCGGTGGCGGTGGTGTCGAGAGTGGCTTTGATCGCGGCAGCATCGGTCGCCAAGCGAAATCCCGAAGGAGATCCGGAGCGCATCTGACCAGCGCAGCCGATTGCGGCCGCGAGAGTGACAATCGCCAAAGAGGTTTTGTTCATCGTCTCGCCTCAGCGTCCTCTGGTATGAGTCTCAAGCCCGTGTCCCACGGATCCGTCAGCAGCCACTCGTTTCCCTCTTTTCGCGCCGGATAACCGGCGGCTCGAACGCTGGCTGCCGCTTCATCCGCGTCTTTCTTTGTCGGGACGATTATCTCCCACTCGAGGAGACGCGCGTCGGCGTCGGTCGCCGTCGGTGCGCCGCGCGCCCAGGTATTCGTGCCCAGGTGATGATGATAGCCACCGGCTGACATGAACAACGCGCCCGGGTAGCTCCACACGACTTTGTCGAAGCCGAGCGCGTCGTGGTAGAACGCCTCGGCCTTGGCGATGTCGTCGACGTAGAGATGGACGTGGCCGAGAACGGTCTTGGGTGGCATTCCCGCCCATTTCTCTCCGCGCGCTGACTTGATCAGGTCTTCGACGTCGAGATGATTAGTCGTCATGTAGAGCTGACGCTCGTCGTACCGCCAAGCGTCGCGCGGCCGGTCGGCGTACACTTCGATGCCGAGTCCATCCGGATCGGTGAGATAAACTGCTTCGCTGACGAAGTGATCGGACATCCCGGCGTACGCGCCGATCTCGCCGAGGTGCGCGACGAATCGTCCGAGCGCCGCTCGATCGGGCAGCAAGATCGCGAAGTGATAGAGTCCGAGCAGCCCGCGCCGCGGAACCGGACGCGCGGTCTCGTGCTGGTGGAGATAAATGATCTCGCGATCTTCACCGTGCGGCCCGAGTCGCGCCGAATCGTTACCCCGTCGAATGACGCGCATGCCGAGCACGTCCTCGTAGAACTTGATCGACCGCTCGAGATCGGCGACCTGGAGCCTCACCCGACCGAGGTGTGTCGCCTCCGGAAGTCGATATCCCTTAGGACGAATTCCGTGCTCGATGTCGGTGTCCGCTACTGGATGTGAAGTCATCGTCCCTCCCTTCCCCCTTC
>JBKOVX010000387.1:0-5461 GCA_046724115.1 Gemmatimonadota bacterium
GTCGGAGAGATCGCCAAGCGGAAAGGCGCACTGTTCATCGTCGACAACACGTTTGCATCGCCTTACTTCCAGCGCCCCTTCGAGCATGGTGCGGACATCGTCTATCATTCCACGACCAAGTACCTGAACGGCCACAGCGACATGGTCGGCGGGATCGCGATCGTTCGCGACGACGATTTGGCGGAACGGATGCAGTTCATTCTCAACACTGGGGGAGCAGTCCCCGGTCCGTTCGACGCGTGGCTGGTTTTGCGGGGGACAAAGACCCTGCACTTGAGGATGCCCCGCCACGACGAGAATGGCCGCAAGATTGCTTCGTGGCTGGCCGACAAGATCGGAGCTGAGAACGTCATCTATCCCGGGCTGCCGTCCCATCCGCAGCACGAGCTGGCAAAACGACAAATGAAAGGCTTCGGTGGGATGATCTCGGTGCTCACCGGCAGCAAGGAGAAAGCAGCAAAGGTGCTGGGCAAAGTACGTGTGTTCTCTCTCGCCGAATCACTCGGCGGGGTCGAAAGTCTGATCAGCCATCCCGCATCCATGACACATGCCTCTGTCCCCGCTGAGAGACGGGCAGCGCTCGGCATAACGGACGACCTGCTGCGACTCTCCTGCGGCGTCGAAGATGTGGGAGACCTGATCGCGGATCTCGAGCAAGCGTTCACATGAAAGTACTGATCGTCGGCGGAGGCGGCCGAGAGCACGCCCTCGCCTGGAAACTGTGCCGTGATGATCCGAGTATCGAGCTGATTGCCTCTCCTGGCAATCCGGGAATTGCGAAGCTGGCGCAATGCATCCCGATCCCGGTGGACAACCATAAGGAGCTGGCGCAGCTCGCCGAGGATGAGCTGGTCGACTTCACGCTCGTCGGTCCCGAGCTGCCACTCGAAGCAGGTATCGTGAACCTGTTTCAGTCGCGCGGCCTGCCGATCTTCGGTCCGACGCGCGAAGCGGCACGCATCGAGACGTCGAAGCGGTTCGCCAAGGACCTGATGGTCAAGGCCGGAATTCCAACCGCGCGCGCCTTTCAAACCAGCGATGCACGCGACGCCAAGGCGGCTCTGGCCGGTTTTTCGTCTCCGGTAGTGGTCAAAGCGTCCGGTCTCGCCGGTGGGAAAGGTGTAATCGTGGCGCAGAGCACGGCGGAGGCCGAGCGGGCGATCGATGCAATGTTGGGCGACCGAATCTTCGGCAACGCCGGGCGTGAGATTCTGATCGAAGAGTTCATGGAGGGCGAGGAGCTTTCCGTGTTTGCCATCAGCGATGGACATCAAGCGTTGCCGCTGCTCGCCGCTCAGGATCACAAGCGATTGCTCGAGGGAGATCGGGGGCCGAATACCGGTGGAATGGGCGCGTATGCGCCGACGTCAGTGGCGACGCCGGATCTAATGTCACAAGTGATGGCGGAGATCATTCGACCTGCGCTCACAGCGCTGCGCGAAGCCGGATCCATCTTCAAGGGACTGCTGTACGCTGGGCTGATGCTGACGGATGATGGTCCCAAGGTTGTCGAGTTCAATTGCCGCTTCGGCGATCCTGAAACGCAGGCGCTGATGCCGTTGATGGATTCGTCCCTGCTCGAGGTGCTGGCGGCGGTCGCCGGCGGGGGCTCGCTCAGTCGTGCCAGGCATATCGATTGGAAGCCACTTTCTTCCGTGACCACGGTCGTGGCAGCCGCGGGCTATCCGGACAAAGTTCGCACCGGCGACGTCATCCAGATGCCGCCACCCGAAGCGGGTGTGGAGGTATTTCAGGCCGGGACGGCGCGATATCCAGGTGGCACGCAGCTCATGACCGCGGGCGGGCGGGTCATGGCGGTAACGGCCGTTGCTGACGGTTTGCAGGAGGCAGCGGACCTATCGCGGTCATACGCCGAGCGAATCTCGTTCGCCGGGAAACAGATGCGACGCGATATCGCCTGGCGCGAGCTGACGCGCGGTGCCCGAGTTACCTGAGACGGAGACGATCGCGCGCGATCTGGACGGCGCGGTTAGCGGTCGGACAATCAAGAAAGTCTCCGTTCGGAAGAGCGATGTCCTTCGCGAGGTCACTCCACGCGCGCTGGCCGCGCGGCTCCGTGACGCCAGGATCGTTCGCAGCTGGCGTCGCGCCAAACTGGTAGTCATCGACCTCGACACTGGCGATCGCCTCGTCGTACAGCCGCGCTTCACGGGCGCGCTCCTGATCGATGACGGGAATTTTCGGGGCAATGAGCTCCACTATTCGACTTTGCGCCTTGAGTTGGACGATGGTCGAGCTCTGCATTACGCCGATGTCCGACGACTCGGCACGGTTGCGCTGATGGATGCCGATCGTTTCGAAGAGTACTCGGGGAAACTCGGGATCGAGCCACTTGACCGTTCGTTTACGGCAGCGCATCTATCGGCGGTTCTTCGGGCGACGAGTCAGCCGGTGAAGAAAGTCCTAATGGAGCAGCGAAAGATCGCAGGCATCGGCAACATCTACGCGAACGAAGCGCTCTGGCGGGCGCGGATCGATCCATCGCGTCCCGCGGCGTCGATTTCACTCGAGGAATCAACGCTTCTTCGTAAGTCGATAGTGGGCGTTCTGCGCGAAGCAATCGAGGCGCGTGGGACGAGCTTCCGCGACTATCGGGATGCGCGCGGCCAGCGCGGCAGCTTCGTGGAGAAACTCGATGTCTACGGGCGCGGCGGGCTGCCCTGTCGACGATGCGGATCGAAGCTCGTATCGACCCACGCCGTCGATGGACGCGCGACGACGATGTGCGTGAGGTGCCAGCACTGAGATGACCCGCGGCTCTTCACGCCTCGAGAATCCGCCGACGAGCGACGCCCAACTGGCGGTGATGCGGTCGAACGTGAAGGACAGCGCGGCTGACCGGCCCGGGGTATATCGAATGCTCTCGGGTGACGGCGAGATCCTCTACGTCGGCAAGTCGAAGCGAGTGCGCACGCGATTGCTCAGTTATTTCCGCTGCGCTTACCCCGAGGAGAAGGGTGCGCGGATTCTCCGGTCTGCCGAATCGATCGAGTGGGATTACACGCCGAGCGAGTTCGCGGCGCTGCTGCAGGAGCTAAGGTTGATCAAGCGCTTCCGGCCGCGTTACAACGTGGCGATGAAGCGCGATGGACGAAACTACTCCTTCATCAAGCTGACCAAGGGCGTCGCGCCAAAGCTGCTGGTGGTGCGTGGGCCGACCGGCGAGGATGCCGACGTCTACTACGGTCCGTTCATGGGTGCGCTCCGAGTGGGCGAGGCTTTGCGTGAGCTGAACGATGCGCTGATGCTCCGCGACTGCCGGACCGACATGAAGATGTTTTACAGTGATCAGACTGAGCTTTTTCAGCTGGCGCGCACGCCCGGCTGCATCCGCCACGAGATCTCCAAGTGCCTCGGCCCGTGTGTCGGCGGCTGCTCGGCGGCGCAATATGACGAGCGGGTCACGCTCGCTCGCGCGTTTCTCGACGGATCGGACGACGGTCCGATCGACATGCTGCGCACCCAAATGGAACGGTTGAGCGGAGAACTGCAGTTCGAGAGAGCGGCGGTTTATCGCGACAAGCTCGAGCGCCTCGAAGCATTGCGGGCGCAATTTGGGCGGCTTCGATTCGCGATCGAGAATCTCTCCTTCGTGTACACCGTTCCCGGCCACGAAGGAGAGGACAAGGTCTACGTCATTCGGCGGGGCGTCGTGCGCGCCGAGGTCTCGAAGCCAAAGTCGTCGAAGGACCGCCGCACGATGAAGCAGCTGGTGGAAGACATTTTCTCACAGCCTGCTGCGCCGAACACGCAGGTGCCGACGCATGAGATCGACGAGCTGCTGCTCCTCTCGTCGTGGTTCCGGAGATTTCCGAAAGAAATGAAGAGGACGAGGCAGGTCAGCTGAGCGTCTAGCCCTCGGCTTCCCCCTTCCAGCGCGAAACCAGATTCTGCTCGACGCCGAGCTGGTCGAGCATCCTCGCCACCATGAAATCGACGAGGTCGGAGATTTCCTTCGGCCTGTGGTAGAAGCCGGGCGCAGCTGGCATCACTACCGCGCCTGCACGCGTCAGCCGCAGCATGTTGCCGAGGTGAATCGCGCTCAACGGCGTCTCGCGGGGAACCAGCACCAGCTTTCGTTGTTCTTTCAACGTGACGTCCGCCGCGCGCTCGATGAGCGACCTCGACGCACCAACCGCGATCGCTGACAAAGTCCCCATCGAGCACGGACAGACGATCATTCCCGCCGTTCGTGCCGATCCGGACGCGGGTGCAGCGCCACGATCGTCGTTGGAGAAAACCTCGACGTACGACGCCCAGGCGTCGATCCCGACCGTGTCGCGCAACGCATCCATCGACTCGATTCCCGCTTCGGTAGCCAGCAGGCGGAGCCCGTACTTGGAGACAATCAGCGAGATCGGCCGATGCGCGGCTGTGAGCGCCTGCAGCAGTCTCACCGCGTACGGCGCGCCGGACGCACCGGTGATCCCGACGACAATCGGCGGAGTGGAGCTCATCGCAACAGCCTCTCTGTGAACACAAATCCGAGGAACACGATGCTGATCACACCGTTCATGGTGAAGAACGCGGCGTCGAGACGCGAGAAATCGTCAACCTTGACCAGCGAGTGCTCGTACAAAAGCAGGATCGCAGCGACGACGACGCCAGCGAAGTAAAGCCAGCCCGCGCCCGCTCCTATCCCGGCAAGCGCCAGCGCCGCAACTGTGGTGAGGTGCAAGGCCCGCGCGATGCCGAGCGCGTTCGCTTCACCGAAAGTGGATGGAATGGAATAAAGTCCGTTCTCGCGATCGAACGACACGTCCTGCAGCGCGTACAGGATGTCGAATCCGCCAACCCACGTCGCTACCGCGATGGCCAGCGCGATCAGCATCCACCACGGTGTGCTCCAGGCGCCGGTGATCGCCAGGTACCCTCCGACTGGTGCGATCGACAGGCCGACGCCGAGCACGAGGTGCGACCAGCGCGTGAATCGCTTGGTGTAGCTGTAAAAGAGGACCCAGGCCAGCGCCAAAGGCGCCAGCGCAAGACACAAGGTGTTGAGCTGCCAGGCGGCGATGACAAAAAACACCGAAGCAATTATCACCGCTACGCTCGCCTCGCGCACCGACATCGCCCCCGAAGGAATCTCGCGCGAGCTCGTGCGCGGATTGCGCGCGTCGATCTCCCGATCAACGATGCGATTGAATCCCATCGCCGCGAACCGCGCCGTGGTGAATGCAATCACGACCCAGAACACCGCGCTGACGGTAATCGGAGCGATGTAGCTGGCCAGCACCACCCCGACGAGCGCAAACGGCAACGCAAACACGGTATGCGGCAAGCGCACCAGATTGACATGCCGCAACAGCGCGCCCTTCCCGCGGAACGTCTGCCCTTCCCGCCTCCCGCCTCCCGCCTCCCGCATACCGCTATCTCGGCTCATTCTGCCTGAACCTCTGCGCCCGCTCGGCAGGTCCCAGTCCGAGCTTGGACCACATCT
>JBKOVX010000317.1:0-4292 GCA_046724115.1 Gemmatimonadota bacterium
ACTTACGCCTACGTGAATCCCGTCGTCGCAGTCATACTAGGCTGGGCAATCGCCGGCGAGCGTTTATCACTTCGCACCGCGATCGCGGCGGCTATCGTTATTTGCGCAGTGGCGCTGATTACGACGGCTCGGAGCTCGACAACGGCGCAGAGTGCGTGAGCTTTATGAGTACAGTGGATATCTGCGCTCAGCGGCTGGCCAACCAGCATTTGACGACGCAGCGTCACGAGAAGCCGAGCGATGTAGTGAGGCTTTTCGGAGCGGTGCAGGCGCAGGAATATTCGCCGGCAAAGTGGGGCGTCGCTCAGAGAACCACGGGCGCTACCGACGCTGAGGTAGAAAAAGAAGTCAGCGATGGATCGATTCTACGGACCCACGTGTTGCGGCCGACCTGGCACTTCGTCGCCCCGCCCGACATTCGGTGGATGCTCGAGCTCACCGCGCCGCGCGTAAGAGCGGCGATGGCGTCCTACGATCGAAAGCTGGAGATCGATGCCGCGGCTCTAAAACGCAGTCGAGCGGTGCTGACGAAATCGCTGCGCGACGGCAAGCAGCTGACCCGCGCCGAGCTCGCAAAGGAGCTCACTAAAGCGCGCATTCGAGCAGACGGCACTCAGCGACTGGCGCATCTCGTGATGCACGCCGAACTGGATGGTCTCATTTGCAGCGGTGCCCGTCGCGGCAAGCAATTCACCTACGCTTTGCTCGACGAACGGGTTCCGCCAACGAAGTCGATGGAACGCGATGGCGCCCTGGCGGAGCTCGCGTCTCGTTATTTCAACACTCGAGGCCCCGCGACTATTGATGATTTTGCATGGTGGTCGGGATTGGCAAAGGCGGATGCGAGGCGTGCGGTCGAGGCGATCGGTGAGACCCTGGAGCACGCAACCATTGGCGGGCGCGGCTACTGGTTTCCGCACAACGCCTCGACCGCGCGTGAATCACCGATCGCCCGGCTGCTGCCCATTTACGACGAGTACTTCATCGGGCTCAGGGACCGGACGGCGATGCAAACGCGGCTCCAGAAGGCAAAGCGAGAACCCTTCAGCGCGCTCACACTCCGCCACGTCGTCACAGTGGACGGGCAAATCGTTGGCGGATGGAATTGGATTTCCAAAGGAAATACGGCAGCCGTCGAGTTGGTAAATGCGCTCCGCCTCACCAAAGCAGAGCGACAGTCTGTCACGCGAGAGGTTGAAAGATTCGGCGCCTTCCTCGGCGCTCCGGCAGCGCTCACGCAGGCATAACAACCGGCTTGCCGACCTGGTCAAAAGTACACTTTCAGCTTTTGCGGCAGGGACGTATTCGTATTTGGTCCAAGAGTCCGCCGCCACGCGGCCACACGAAAAAGGAGCTGCCATGATCGCGTCCGATTTACAGAAAGCCTACAACCAGACCAAGTGGGCACTGATACTCAGAGGCCTTCTATCGTTGGGGGTCGGCATCGCCATTATCGCCCGACCGATGGCCTCGGTGTCGGCGCTGGCACTGGTGATCGCGCTGTGGGCGCTGTTCGACGGAATGGTCAACATCGTTCGTTCGTTCGATCTGCGCGGCATCGTTCAGCACTGGTGGGTCGTGCTGCTCGGCGGAATTATCAGCGTCGCTTTCGGTATCGCGGCGCTTTATTACTTTCCCGGACTCTCACTTACGTTTGCAGTCGTCTGGACTGCCTACTGGCTGACGGTTTCCGGACTCGTCGCGGCCTACATCGCCTGGCAGGAACGCAGCATTGGCGTGTCATGGGGATGGACGATGTTCTTTGGAATCCTTGCCATCGCCGCTGGCGTGATCGCATTCATGAATCCTCAAGCGACTCTTGCCACGCTACTGGGCGTGATCGCGGGCTTTGCTCTCATCAGCTCCGTGTTCCTGTTTATCGCTGCAGGGCGGATGATTGGCTTCCAGCGTGATGTCAGGAACGCGACGCCCAACGCCGCACGGGCCTAGCAAATCAGCGATAAGAGCTCCAAAAAAAGAGTGCACTGCCGAGTGTGAGAAAGCCTCTGTTAACGGATTTGTTACAGAGGCTTTTCCATAAACATTCGCTTTGGTTCTTGACGGGGTATCTACCGAGTCGTACTGAGTAGTGACTGATCACGCTTTCAGTTTCTGCTGCAGCGGCGTACACATAAGTATGACAGCCCAGCCGCAGGCTTCTGCAGAGACCTCCGTGACCATTGTCTCCAGGACCAACAGGTTACGGCTGATGGACACCGAGAATCAGACTGTTCTGCCGAGCCATCCACCTTCAGCGCGCGACATTCGTCGCGACGGCTCGAAGTCGGCTTGGCCCGACGCGTGGCTGATCAACGCCGTGCGCCGCGAGCCGCCCGATGAATCGGCGCTGGACGAACTCGTTGCCCGTTACTGGAAGCCGCTCTTCGCACGTTGTCAGATGCTTACGCTGGACAGGGAGACAGCCAGCGATCTCGCACAGGAGTCCTGGCTGAGAGTTTTGCGCGCACGCGGAATGCTCGAGCCGGACGGAAATTTTCACGCCTACATCACGACCATCGCCACCAACCTGTGGCGGGATCGTAATCGAACCGCACGACGTGCCGGCCCGATGTCCGAGAACCGGATCGAATCACTGGATGCCTCCGATCCCGATCACGGCCAGCCGCTGGCGCTCATGGATGTGGTGGCCGATGCAGGGACACTGCCGCTGGACGAGCAGGTGCTTCTGAAAATGGACGTTGATAGCGCGCTCGAGCGACTCAGCCCCCACCATCGTGACGCACTGGTGTCACGCTTTATTGTGGGTGAGTCGGCGGCCGAGATTGGACGCCGGTACGACCGCACCGAACAGACGATCAGCAGTTGGATCCGCGAGGCAGTTCGTGAGATGAAGATCTACCTTGGGGGAACGCGCATCACGGTCGCGCGAGCAGAGGATCGATGAGAAGAGAATTCGATATTGAGCAGCTGCTCCTTTGGCGCCTCGAGCGCGCCGAATCTGACGCACCGCCTCCGCCGATGGGCCTGGAGCTGCTGCGCCGGGCGCGGCCGTGGTGGGAGGTGGCGCCAGAGCGGTTTGCGGCTTCGGTAAGGCGACTCGGTGCCATTCAGATTTCCTATGGGTACGCCATGTCCGAGCTGCAACACGGACACAGTGGTCATCCGGTGCCGGCGCTCATCAACCACGACGGCGAGGAGCTGGAGTCTCCGGTGCGCGTGCTGTACGTGAGCATCCGCGACGGGCGGCTGCGACTCCGTTTCCAGCTCGATCCGATCCCGCGTACCGAGTCTGGTTACGACGTGACCTTCGTCTCTGAAGAGGGGCTGCAGCCGGTGCTTTTTGGTTACGCGAGTTTGTCGGTCGATGGCGAATACCGACTGGACGCCGAGCTGCCGGACGAGTTGGCAACGACCTGGCAATCGCTTAAAGTCACCGATCGAATGCCGTTCCGTTTTATCCTCCGTCCGGCGCTGCCGACCGGCTGAGGAGGAATTCACAGCGTCAGACAGCACGCTTGGCTTTGTATGGTTCTGGACCTTCTGGCACTGGAGCACCGAGGGGTTTCGCTCCGGGGCGCTACTGCGCAGCCCGCTACAGGGAATTGGCAGCCATTGGGACGAGTGGTTCACCCACGAAGCTTCCGAAACTGATCGCGAGACGATCGAGTCCGTAGGCGGGAGCGACGCCGAGCAGTGTCGCTTCATTTCGTGGCTCGCCCGGCGCTGGTCCTCGGAAGCAACATGGCGCGGTGATCCGCCACCGATCAGATACGTGCTGACTCAGCTCGCCCGCGTATCTCCCTTCGACAGGTGGCGCGCATTTGATCCCTACCGCACTTCTTACGGCGCACCCGGCATTTCGGCGATCGTCATCGACGAAGAGAGCGTCGGCGAAGCCAATGATGTGCGTCAAATCGAGTCGTTGATTCTGCCGGCCGACGAAGATTCCGCTGCCCATGACATCGTGCCGGAAGGCTTCCACAGCGACGGCGGCGATTTGAACGACGCGCGTCAGGCGGCGATGACTCTGCTCAATGGCAGAGGACTGCTGGTGTTGCTCGGCCTCTGGCTCGCCTTCGGCCGGCGTCCGTATGCGTCCTGGTTGAGAGTCTCACTGCTGGCGGCGTGGGTTGTCGTAGCCGGACTCATTGCGAGTCTTCTCGTCGGCTTCGATCCCGGAAAGCGCCTCGATCGATATTTTGGATTGCTGATCGGATTGTGGTTCGTGCTCGTTCTCACCGCGCTGGCGGTTGCGGCCGTAGTTGGATGCCGGGCCTGGCTCGCCGGACGCGAGTGGCAGAAACGACTGCAACTGGGACAGACTCGTCTCC